>JBIKNE010000095.1:0-7034 GCA_044358855.1 Bacteriovoracaceae bacterium
CGCTATCAGCAGCAATCCAAGAATTTTCCATGTCTTTAAAAAATAAGTAACCTACGGCTATTTTACTGTCGGCCCTTAGCACGCCTTCAAGCTTTAAGGCATTGAGATAAAACCAAAGTTGTACTTTGGGGTATCCGTCCTCCCAAGATTTGAAACTTGGATTTTGACCTTTGGAACGTTTGAAATCGATTAAGAAAATTAGATCCTGATAAAATCCAATGCAATCAATCGATCCATTGCGATCGGGAGCTTTGAGCGGTCTTTCAAAATCAAACTTAAGACCTGGGTAGATTTTCGCTAATTGCTGTAATCTCTGCAGCCCGTTGCGCGCATAAAGTGTGGCTTCACTCACGGCGGCAGCCTTAAGAGCTGATGTGAGACGCTTACTCCCTGTGCGCGAATCAATTAAGATGGTCGCTTCTTTTTGCATATTGGCTTCACTTGCCCAATAACTTTCACCTTTCACCCAACATAACGCCAAAAGCTTATGCTCAACATCGCCTATCGCCATGGCATCTAATTCGAGTGTGCTTTCTACGCGCGGAATGATCTTGGCAATTCTGTCGGCATGATACTTGCGTGGACAATCGAGGTAATCCTGCAAACGGGAAGCTGAGATATAAGGAAGCTCTGCTGTACTATTTATGGGTGCTGAAAAGAAATCTCTTACAGCGAACTTAGCTTTGGGAGTTTCGCTTAATTGCTTATCGTGCAATTTAATGTCTTCAAAAATCTTCTTCCAACCTAAGTCGTGTTTAAGAAGACCCTCTTCGATAAGTAAACAGAGATTGGGACGTTGTAGTACCTCTAACAATTCTGCACGAAGAAACGAGAACTCCAACTCAGGACGGCGAACAGGGCCAAGTTTGGCTAAAAGTTTTTCCAATTGCGGTGAAAACGGTCGGTAATCACTTTTGAGTCCACCAAGAGTACTATCAATACAAAGTGCAGCCGCTCCATCGCTGGGAAGAGCGTGTAAATCTTTAAGACTAAAGACTTGCAAGGTTTGCTGGTTTTTCATCAAAGGAATCATGCTATTGCGTGGTGAATCCATCGCAGTCACTTCTTGCAAAAGCTCTAGTAAAAATTCATCGAGTGGTTGTTGGTCAAGTGCATGCGGAATGGCTTTGATGGCTTCCTCAATGACTTGCAGTACTGCTAACTCTCTGCTCAAATTAAAATCTTTAGCAGCAATGATTTGAGCGCGATCTTCGGCAATCCAATGCGTAAGTGCTTCGGCCATGAGTGGTTTAGTCAGCAGGCGGATTTTTTTTGCCCAACGAGAAAAAACCACATCTCGCGGCTCGGCTAGAATATCTATTGGACGTTTAATAAAAATTTCCGCAAAAGGAATTTCTTGCAACGATCCTTCACTAATATTCTTACCACCTAAAATGATATGAGAGGCTCCGGGAGTTTGCTGTTTCCAGGCCCGTAAAGCTTGTCCCAAATTACTGCCGACATGGTAGGATGCATTGAGACTCGCAACTGCAGTCTCAGACTCCGAAGTATCAATCACATTCTTAGCCACTAATTTGAGAGCTTCGGGCCAATCAAGAGGGTGAGACTCAACTAAAACTTGTCTTGGCAATGGAACAATCACTTCCTTACGGATCGCCAGTGCTTCTAAGAAAGAGAGTTGAGCAGGGGTTAAAAAGGTGAAACCATCAAATACCAAAACCGCTTGATCTTGCCAGTTAATCTCTCCCACTCTTCTCAAAAGTGCGGTTAATTCAAAGAGAGCGGCATGTTCATCCAAAGTGCCAGTGGCATGACAGGCCTGATGAAAGAGCTGGGCCATAGTGGCCACCGATTCATCAAACTGACCTAAAATTTCATCTGGTAATTCAGGGCCATCCACGTAGGCACGTAAATCCGAAAAAATTTGATAAGCGGATTTAAATGAGCCGTAGTCCAAATTTTTTCCTGCTGGATGCATGTGACGAAAAGCATTGAGCTGCAACAAAAGACGCGACTTGCGCATCGGCCCTTTAGTCTCAAGGCCAGCTTCTTTAAACAAATCTTGAGTGAAGCGCGACAGTGTAAGGACGTCGGATTTTGGGTGCTTATTCCAGGCCATGCGAAGTGCATCCGCCTTGGCAGGATATGGCGTAATGAACTTAACTCCCTGTTCGGGCAGGAGCTGTTTTTGCAGATGATTAAGTAGTCCACGCTTTGACGCGTAAGTTAAGAGCGTTAACATGTGGCCTTATCTTACCCTGAACGCGGCCTGAAAGTACTGACAATCCCCCATCAATATCGTATTTTGACACGATGTTAAAACCTAGCCGACTCTATAGTTTTCTTGATCCTAAAAGTGGCTTTGCGCTTCACTTTCTAGATGGTCAAAAACTCATCTATGACCTTGCTTTGATCCACACTTTCAAAGGTGCTGGTTTTGCTTTCTTTCGAGACATGGTTTTAAGTTTTATGCCTATGATCAGCTTTCTTAAGCCTGGTGAAAACTTAGGTATTTATGTTGATAGTGAAGAACCTTATTTCCGACTCAAAATCGAGACAAGTTTTGGTGGTCAAACTCGCACTCTCCTACTTCCTGAAAATTTCTCTGAATTTCCCATTAAGTTAAGTGGAGCGGCACGGGTCACCAAACAGTTTCCGGGTGGAAGAGCTCCTTATACTTCTGTGGTTAGTTTTAAAGAAACTGATAGCAAAGAAGTTATTAACGATATTTTGCGTACTTCTTATCAAGCGAACTCCGAGATTGTTGTTTCTGAAATCGCTGATCAAAGTGTCATGGTGATTAAACTTCCTCCTGTTAATGTGAACAAGAACAACGATGAAACGCCTTCTTTGGAAGAGTTTCTTAAAACCAACAAGCCTTTATTTCAGAATATTTTTGACGAAAATCATAACGACACAGAGAGTGTTGTGAAAGCCTTTGAAAAAAGTCAGTTTGCCTATTTATCAAGTCGTCAGGTTGAGCTGTTCTGTCCTTGCTCCAAAGACAGAATGATCGATAATCTTCGTATGCTCTATGCCCAAGACCCTGAAGCGCTTTTCGCAGGCAAAGATGAATTGGAAGCCAAATGTGATTATTGTAAAAAAGCTTACGATATCACTCGTACAGAGCTCTCAACTCCACCCTCGCACGGTCCAGTTAATTAAGAAATGGATTGATAATTTTCAGTTCGAGACCCTGCTGGCGCGGTCCACTTAACAAGCGCTCAAACAATTGCGCTTCTTCGTAAAATCCACAGAAGTTTTCAGCACGGGCCCCTTGGGCAAAGACCGGAATTGAAAGTTCGCCTTTTCGCACAACTGCGTTGCTCCCTTTTAAATCAAATTGCTTCCACTGTGCCCCTTCTTCTGGGAAATCAACATCGATAGAAGCTGCACCCGACACTATCACCAAGAGATCCTGATAAGTGTTAGTCAGACGATAAAACCCTTCAATCGCCTTATCTATTTCACGAAGTGCATCGCGTGCCTGATTGATGCTTTGTTTTTCTAGTGCATGCTTAAGAGAAAAATCGCGAACAACAAAAAGATGTCTGCCTGAGTTACGTGAAAACTGTCCGTAGAGTGAATTTAAAGCCGTGTGCAGAGCCGAGCCACAACCGTTGGGACCACAGGTTTTATCCCAATAAGTTTTTCCTGGACGATAATCTTGCGCCACTACCGGCAAGTAGCTTTCCGAGCCCATCGGCATTGAAGCCCGCATACTCCATAACATACTATCGCCTAAAAATTCTGATCCTTTCTCTCCGCATGCCTTTGAAGCCAAGAGACTTTCTTCATTGCGAGCATCAACTTCCATAATTCCTGTTTTATAACCGTTGGCAGAAAGATATCCCCACACAGGCTTCAGACGCCAATCCTCACAAGTACCGGCGATATCTTTTTTACCAGTCAATTGAGAGAGCATGCTAGCCTGAGCAGTCGGGCGCAGACGATAAAGATTAAATGTCCACGCATGACCAGTGCAAAGCGAGCCTTCGAGCGCGGTTTGATCAGCAACAGTTGGCAAACCAAAACGCAGCATCGCTAATTGCTCATGATCGAGTCCTGCGACTTGAAACCAAACAATTTTGGTGGGCTGGCGACCGAATTGATGGCGACGAAGATTGAGACTTGTGACTTGAGCACATCCCCACACCGCCAAAATGAGTACTAACCACTTCAAACAGAAACCTCACTTAATCGAGCCGCATGAACTCGCATTTTCTCTTTTACAAGATAAGCGTTAATCATCCTATGAGTCAGAACAATCAATACCGCCATAATGACTTGCGCAGCTATCAAGATACCAGCACGCTGGAAAATCCAATAGAGAATTGCGATGATAAATTGTACGACAAGGATACGAGCTACATAGCGTTGCGTTTTGTAGTGGACTAAAATTACTCCTGCACCCGTTAGCCAACCAATTGCAAAAATATACAGGCCAACTTCAGTCGATAGTGCATGACCGGCCAGCGATCCTAAGATGGGTAGTCGCCACATAATTTTTCGATGTAGCTGAGTAGGTTGATCAAGCACTCCAAGATAAACAAATGCCGGCCAACTTAGTCCCATTATTCCTAAATATACTCCGTAAATTGATGGGTAATGAAGCGCGAGGTAGACACCTTTCCAAGCTAAAGCATCTGTTAGGAGCATCAAACAAAGAGTGAACAAGAAGAGAATTCCTAAAGTGCGAACTGTGTCGCGAGGAAATCCAAATTGAATGACCAGTGCAAGCGTGTGAACAAGAGTCAGCGTTACTAAAATTATCTGACCAAAAAAAAGGAAAGAACTGTTCATCATGACGCCTAAAATAAAGTATTATAATGATTATAAATATTTTTTTTCAGATGTCTTAAAGTCTTTTGCTGCATTGAGTAGCGAAGGCGCCCTTCAGGAGGCCAGATGGAGTCAAGTCTAGAACTAACCCGCGAGATTATGTGGAATATCCCGACTTGGATGAAAATTAGCATGTATGGCATGTTGGCCGTCGCTACCGCAGTATTCCTTAAAGGCCTACATGAAAAATATGTTTTTGTGACTCAAGGAAAATCTTTTAAAGAGCTTCTTCCTAAAGAACTGAATTTTGCAAACTTACTCAAAACGATTTTCTTCCAAGGAAAAGTAACACGCTCACCAATTGTAGCTGTTTATCACACACTCATTTTCTGGGGCTTTCTTACCCTCTTAATTGCTACCGAATTTGTGGCCGTACACGCCGATACTCCTTTCAAAATTTTTAAAGGCCCGGTTTATCAAATCGTCTCGCTGATTGCAGACATTGGCGGACTAGCCGTCCTTCTTGGTATCGCTGTCGCGTTCTGGCGTCGCTACATCAAAAAACCTGACTACTTAAGCGCCACCAAGCCTAAGCAAGAACTCTTCATGTATGGCATGTTGGTTGTTTTGATTGTGATCGGTTACGTCCTAGAAGGTATCCGTTTGCACGGAACAGGTATGCCCATCGAAGAAAAAATCTGGTCGCCGATTGGCTGGATGGTGGCTTCATGCATTCACTCTGTCGGATTGAGTGATGAAACATGGGCGAACATTTATCGTGGAACTTGGTTCTTCCATATGGCCAACACCATGTTCTTTGTCGCCGTTATCCCTTACACCAAGTTCTTTCACATCGTGGCGATTCCAATTTCAGCGATCATTACTCCTCCACGTCGTGGCGGCGTTATGAATCCGATGGATTTTAACAACGAAAACGCTGAAACATTTGGTCTGGGAAAAACCAGCGAACTAACTGTCAAAGAACGTTTTGATACTCTCGCTTGTGTCGAATGTGGTCGTTGTACGCAAGTTTGCCCCGCTAATCTTGCTGATAAACCCCTCAACCCAAAAACGATTGTCACCAAGATGCGAGATACGCTTTTGGCTAACCCAGGACAAGACGTTAATCTTTGGGAAAATCCACTCTATGCGTCCAATGAACTTGATTCATGTACGACCTGTGGTGCATGCATGGAAGAGTGCCCGTCGAATATTGAGCACGTGCAAATCATTATGGATTTGAAGCGCTATAAAGCACTCACTCTCGGTGATCTTCCACCTGCTGCAGCTGATGCGACTAACAAAGTGAAGAAGAACGGAAACCCATGGGGTATCGCTCAAGAAGATCGTTTTAACTGGGCACAAGGTCTTGATGTTCCCGTGATTGAAGCCGGTAAAAAAGTTGATTTCCTTTATTACGTTGGCTGCGCCGGATCTTACGATGGCTCAAACCAAAAAGTTGTCAAAGATACGGTCGCTCTACTGAAGAAAGCAGGCGTGAGTTTCGCCGTTATGGGGAAAACGGAGAAATGTAACGGCGATCCAGTCCGCCGTTTTGGTGATGAGTACTCATTCTATGAAATCGCCATTGAGAACATCGCCAATATGAGGCAGTACGAATTTGGTAAGGTGGTAACTCATTGCCCACATTGCTTGCACACTATTGGCAAAGAATACGCGAAATTTGATGACGGGGCTTTTGAGACCGTTCACCACACTGAACTCCTGGCCGAACTCCTGCGCAGTGGGAAATTGAAGCCGGAAAAAGCGATAAACGAAGAAATGACTTTCCATGATCCGTGTTACTTGGGCCGTCATCATGGAGAATACGACGCTCCTCGTGACGTTTTGACCAGTATTCCGGGCCTAAAGCTCAAAGAAATGGAAAAAAACAAAGATAAGGCCCAGTGCTGCGGAATGGGCGGCGGGAATATGTGGTACGAACTTCCTGAAGGTCACCACATGGCAGAAAATCGCTTAGAGCAAATCGGTGAGGTATCATCAACGAAACTTGCCACTTCATGCTCGTATTGTATGATTAACTTCAACTCCTCTAAGGGCACGGTTAAGACAACGGAGAACCTACAAGTTGAAGACGTGGCCTCACTGCTCGCTAAATCAGTTTTGTAAAAACCTTCTCGGGATGGTGCTCCTTGCACCATCCTTTCTCTTCGCTCAATCTATTCCGACACCACTTCAAGCTCCAACGACATCCTCGTATCCCGGAGTCTATGAGAGTTTTGAAAAAATAATTCAGTTCGATGAACAGCGCTTCGATGCTAAAGCAAAAG
>JBIKNE010000096.1:0-7020 GCA_044358855.1 Bacteriovoracaceae bacterium
AAGCGCTTTGACATTCCTGTGGGTGATGCGACTTTTGTGGGTGCGCAGGTTACGTCGAACTTTTAGTAAAGTTTTTCCAAATCTCATTGAGTGCAGCTTCCGAACCGACCGTACCTGAGCGGTAGAATTTCATCAAACTAGCTTCAGGTGGGCGATAGCTTTGTGAGACAAAGTGCATCGGGAAGCTATGGGGATATTTATAATGTTTTTTACCTGGACCCACGTTGGATAGATGATCTGGCACTTGCATGGTGGGATGTTCTTTTACAAACGCCAGCGCTTCATCAACTGCTAAGTAAGAAGCATTTGATTTGGGCGAGAGTGCCAAGAAAACAGTGGCGTGGGATAAGGTAATTCGTGCTTCCGGCATGCCGATATTTTTTGTGACATAGTGAGCGTTACACGCCACTTGCAGGCCTTGTGAGTTAGCAAGGCCAATATCTTCACTGGCAAGAATCATTAAGCGTCGGGCGATAAATTCAGGATCCTCGCCGCCATCTAACATAACAGCTAACCACAAGAGGGCGGCATCGGGATCAGAGCCGCGCACACTTTTAATAAAGGCCGAGATCACATCATAGTGACGCTGTTGATTTTTGTCGTAAGCGCGTTGCTGTTGAAAGAGGCGCTTAAGATTTTCTTCATCGGCCAAGCTCTCGGGTGTTTGCAGGGCCAAGAGAGATAAAACATTGAGCGCTTTGCGGGCATCACCGTCACTAAATTTAGCGATCTCATCAACGTGATGATCAAGCTCTGGACGAGCGAGTTCCGTCACTGCTCGTTTTAAAATGGAAGTGATGTGCTCATTCGAGTGGGCTTTTAATTCCAAGACACGTACACGCGAAAGTAGCGCCCGGTTCAAACTGGTTTGCGGATATTCCGTCGTCGCACCGATAAAAAGAAATTCTCCTCGCTCTAAGTAAGGCAGAAGCGCATCTTGTTGAGACTTGTTGAAGCGATGAATTTCATCAATAAAAAGAATCACCGGCTTTTGACTCATCGATTTCAGATCGAGAATTTCCGCGATTGTTTTTTTGAGTTCTGGGATGCCCGACATGACAGCGTTAAATGGAAAAAGCTGCGCCTTAAGTTCAGTCGCTAAAAGATGGGCGAGAGTAGTTTTTCCTGTTCCCGGAGGGCCCCAAAAGACTAAATGAGGCAGCTGCGCGCCGAATCGTTTAAGTTCTTTGAGGATAGTTTCTTGTCCCACGTAGTCATCAAAGTGCACCGGGCGCATTTTGAGCGCCAAGGGATCTTGAGAAGGTGAAGAAAAGAGGCCCATTTGTGAGTTCATAGTTTGACAGTCTGCTTCCTAAAAAGATACAAAACGTGTCCTATTCTAGTTTCCGAGAAGCTGTTTTAACAGCTCAGAATGCCCCGAGGAAGGAGGTGATTTTCATGGCAACGATTCGTCTTAATATTGATGAGCGATTCCCAGTCGACAAAGCATTGAAGAAATTCAAACGTTTGTGTGACGCTTACGGAATTGTGAAGGAATACCGCGACCGCGAGGCGCACAAGAAACCTTCAGTCATGAAAAAGGAAAAATTGGAAAATGCATTGAAACGCCGCCGTAAAACGGAAGGGCGCAGTCGCAAATTTACTTCCAAGCTTTAATTTTCAAAAGGGCCTTCGGGCCCTTTTGTTTTTTCTACGTACCAAATGCCACACGCAGAGTTTGATTCCAGCGATCTTGAATGGCATTCAACGGACCACTCATTCCTTCCGGAGTTCTCTTCAAGCGCTTAGTGAGCCGCATATTCAAAAGATTCCAGTAGTAGTTCAGCGAATCAAGATTTTTAGAGAAGTAGGTTTTATTGTTGCTAAGGACACAATGTTTTTGCAAAGGCCTGAAGAAATTCATCCACGCTTGGCGAAAGTCTTCTTGTAATTTTCCCGGAATAAAATCAATTACTGCTAGAGTCTGCCAACCATCAATTTCGTCGACTCGTCGACGCCAATCCCAAATGGTTAATCGTTTTGAATTTCGATCTGCTTCAATTGCCAAACTTTCTGTTTCTAAAATTGAGCGCAGGCGACGAGTTGCCATGATAATTTGATTCCAGCGTTTTTTTCCATTTAAGAGTGCAATCGAGGCGTTGGCAGGAAAGCTCGTTTTACTTTCTTGTGTCAGCCAAACTCTCTCCATTTCGCGCATGATTTTGATGGCGTCTTGTATTGGCAAGAGGCAGGCCTTTTTGAGTTCACCTGGGCACAAACTGTGGGCCTTCATGGTGCTCGCCATGAGTTGATCCGTTAAGTTTTGAGCGATAAAAATATCTGCTGGATAGCCTGGAAAGGTGAGGAGGATTTGTTTGATATCTTCTTGAATATTGACCAGCTGGGGTCTGATATGAATTTGAAAACTTTGCGTGCTTAGCTCTCGTGCGGCTAAGGCAAAGGTCGCGTTGAACAAGAATAAGGCTAAAATCAAAAGTCTCATGTAGCAATTAGCATGACATGGACTTGAAATAGGCTCAAGCCGCGAGACGTTTTCCGCTCAATGTTGGTAATTGTGCCCAAGCAGATTGTGAGTCAACGGCATTTTCCCACTTGGCCCGACGGGCCTTCGTCATGAAGCGTTTTTTAAGCCATGCCAATGGGGCATTGTGAGTTCTGATGGCAAGCTTTGGACTTGAGAGCTGTTGATTGAGAAATGACATAGCAACCGCCACACCGGCCTCGTGAGCATCAATTTTAAGCGTGCGAGCATCGCTGCAGGGTAAGCTCGAGAGCCATTGGTGGAAATCGCGAGCAGCACGCTTCCAGACTTGTGGATCAATATTCTCATAGCTCCAAAGGACTTTTCTAAGCTGCAGCGAAAGACCGCGCTTTTCAGCTGCTGTTGAGCGCTGGATAGGAAGTGAATGAACAAAGAGGCCACGCAGTGGAATTTCGGCTGGCAATGGGAGCTCTTTTTCCCACAAGTAAGTGACACCTTGGTGGTGAACCTCAATGCGACAGCTTAAATACTCACGCCAGCCCATAGGAACCTCATGGTTTTGAGAAAACTCTAAGCATTTTAATCGGTTTTTCTGGAGAAACCTAAAGAGGGGGTGGAGGTTTTCTGATGTTAATCAGAGATATGTTCATTGATTTTGATGACTTAGCAGATAAAAAGCCCTCCTAAGAGATGACATTGGGCACTCATTTGGAAGGCCAAACAAGTGCCCAAAACAACTTTTTGAGGCGTTTACTTCCGTTTTGAAGAAGCTTTGCGTTAAGTGGTTTGTAGTCCCACACCGCAAGCAGTCTCTAGGATCGGAAGCCCTTGGATCAAAGTCGGCACCTGCTGATCAGAGAAATTGATCTCTGTCGCCAGCGTCTCACTTTGAATATGGGCCTTATGCTTTAAGACCACACCTTTCAACTGATCTTTCTCTGGGCCATCTAACACCAGTGTAATCTTCACGCGATCAGAGACGTTTAAGCGTGCCGTCTTACGGGCCTGCTGAATGCGATTCACGAATTCACGAGCGAGACCCTCATCG
The DNA here is from genome assembly GCA_044358855.1 of Bacteriovoracaceae bacterium. Classification (GTDB taxonomy): domain Bacteria; phylum Bdellovibrionota; class Bacteriovoracia; order Bacteriovoracales; family Bacteriovoracaceae; genus UBA6144. Next base: position 3,492 of record JBIKNE010000096.1, read on the forward strand.
ATCAATTCTTGATCGAGCGTGCAATCAAGATTGATAGTAATAAAGCGGTTGGTGACGGCATCCGTTCCTGGCTTGGCCTCACGATAGACCAGAATATCTTCCGGAGTAAATTCGATGCCATCAATAGTCACCGATGTACCGGCTTCGACTTTTTGAAGAGTGGCATAATCGAGTGACTCGATTTTCCCTCTGAACTTGCCCATTTCTTTACCAAGCTTTTTGCCTAGGACTGGAAGATTAGCCTTGGCGTATAGGCGAATAAAATCGGCTTCATTCGTTTTGTAGCCAACTTCTTTCACATTCAATTCACCGACAAAATACTCTTCAAGCTTTTTGATTTCTTTGAGGAGTTTTTCATCTTGAGAAACAATATCAAGTTTACGTAATGGTGTTTTCAATTTGACGTTTTCTTGCACTCGTTTCTGACGACCTAAGATCACGATCTGTTGCATACGATCGACAGCTTCTTCCAACATGTTATTGATCAGTTTTTCTTCCGCATCAGGGTAGCTCATCAAGTGAACAGACTCATGGCCTGTGAGCTTTTGATAAGAGTAATCAGAGAAGAATGGCGCAAATGGGGCCATCAAACGAGAGACGTCAGTCAGGACTCGATAGAGCGTCGTATAAGCCGCACACTTATCTTTTTCCAGACCTTCTTCCCAGAAACGTCGACGATTTAAACGGATATACCAGTTGGTTAAATCATCGATGAATGAGAAGAGAGGCGACACCACGTTGTACAAACGATAGGCCTGCATTTCGCTATTCACTTGAGTGATGAGTGTTTGTAGTTTCGATAGAATCCACTGATCGAGAATATTGTCTGAGACTTGTGAATGCTTTTTGACGTCCCACTTATCAGCTTTGGCGTAGGTATCAAAGAATTTGAAACTGTTGTACCAAGGCAGGAGCACTCGACGAGTCATCTCTTTTACACCGTCATCGGTGAAGCGCAATTCTTCGGCACGTACCAATCCTGAATTGATGAGATATAAGCGAAGGGCATCGGCGCCATGACTTTCAAGTAGTTCATCGGGGGCAGTATAGTTGCGTAAACGCTTAGACATTTTGCGGCCGTCTTTGGCGAGTACCATGCCGTTAACAATAACGTTTTTGAAAGCTGGTTTATCAAACAGTGCTGCTGATAAAACAGTTAGAGTGTAGAACCAACCACGCGTTTGATCGAGACCTTCAGCGATGAACTCAGCTGGAAAGCCCTGCTTGAAAACATTTTCATTCTCAAATGGATAGTGCAATTGCGCGTAAGGCATTGAGCCTGACTCAAACCAGCAGTCTAAGACTTCTGGAATACGGCGGTAGACACCTTTTTCACCGTCGATAGTGAAGGTCAAAACATCCACGAACTCGCGGTGAAGATCAGTCACTTTTGATTTTGTGAGTTTTTCTAATTCAGCAATCGAGCCTACACAGACGGCTTTTTCCGTGACGTCATTGATCCAAATGGGAAGGGGAGTTCCCCAATAACGGTTACGAGAAATCGCCCAATCGCGAGCGTTTTCTAGCCACTTACCGAAGCGGCCTTCTTTGATGTGCGAAGGAACCCAATTGATTTGTTCATTCGCCTTGAGCATTTTGTCTTTGATCTTTTCAACCGCCAAATACCATTGAGGCATGGCTCGATACATCAGTGGAGTATCTGTGCGGTAGCACATGGGATAACTGTGAACGAGAGTTGATTGTAAGAAGAGGAGACCTCTCTCTTTGAGTGATTTAATAACTTCTTTATCAGCGTCTTTGAAACTCATGCCCTCAAATGGCTTCGCTTCAGCAGTGAATTTTCCAGCGGCATCAAGTGGCGAAACCACTTCACGAAGACCAGCGGCTTTCATCACACGCATATCATCTTCACCATGAGCAGGTGCTTGGTGAACGATACCCGTACCATCAGTTGTCGTGACATATTCATCGTTGAAGATTTGGAAGTATCCATCTTTTGCCATTGAGGCAAAGAAAGGGAAGAGCGGCTCAAAGCGCTCGCCTTTCAGTTTACTACCAGGGAACGTTTCAACTACTTCGCCGTTCAATTGTTTTTTGTAAGCTTCTAATCGAGCTTCAGCGAGGATCAAGAAGCGATCATTGTCTTTGTCATGGAATTTCACATAACTGACTTCTGGGTGAACACACAGGCCAAGGTTTGAGGGAAGCGTCCATGGAGTGGTCGTCCAGGCCATGAAGAATGTTTTTGGATCACGTGTGCTCTTAAAGAGAATGGTCACCGCCGGATCTTGGATATCCTGATAGTTTTGAGTGGCTTCAAAGTTAGAAAGTGCAGTCTGGAGTGCAGGTGAGTAGGGAACAATTTTGTTACCTTGATAGATTAAACCTTTATCCCAAATGCTTTTGAAAACCCACCAGACTGATTCCATGAATTCCGGATCCATGGTTTTATAGTCATTTTGAAAATCAACCCAGCGGCCCAAACGTCCAATGGTTTTTTCCCATTCTGTGACGTAACGATCAACGATGCCACGGCACTCTTTGTTGTAGGAAGCGACACCATGTTCGGCGACATAATCGCTGGCGGATTTACCAAATTTTTTATCGATCTCTTGCTCGATCGGCAGTCCATGGCAGTCCCAACCAAAGCGGCGATCAACGTAGAAACCCTTCATCGTGAAGTAGCGAGGGACGATGTCTTTCAAAGTTGAAGCGACAATGTGGCCGTGGTGAGGAAGTCCGGTGGCGAAGGGAGGGCCATCGTAGAAAATATAGGGAGCTTTTGCCTTCGTTTGCTCAAGGGATTTTTTGAAAATTTGTTGTTTGTCCCATTGAGCGAGAATCTCTCTCTCCGTCTCAATGAAGGAGAATTGTTCTTGAGGTGTTTGCTCGGTCGAATCAGACATATGGCCCCATACGATTTAGGTGAGGCCATAGAGTACCAAATCCCTTTTGGGCCGTAAATTTCTTGCCTTGTTTTCCCCTCTTAAAATCTCCGGCATCATAGAGGAATCTATGAATCGATTTTACTGGGTCCTTATTCTGTTGTGCGCTGCTTGGATGACCCCTCGGGCACATGCAGAGGCCACCAAATGGGTGGTAGATACGGAAAAAACCGACTTTGACCGCGAACCCCTGCCTGAACAAAAAAAGAGTTTGATCAATTGGGAGCAAGATCCCCGCGAATGGCTGGATTTACAAACCTGGCTGATTCAACGCGACTTGAAAGATAAAGAGCCAGGATGGAAGGTGCGTCAGAGAATGATGGCCGCCCCAGAGCAAATCGGTAAAGTCTTGAGTTGTATTGGTGATTGCCGACTTTATCGTGGAACGATTCCAACACGGGTTCGTTGGCTCTCGCGCATCAAAGAAGGCGATGAAATTCATACCGGCGCTGATTCCTATATCTGGATTCTTCTCACTGATGGTGCTTTGGTGCGAATGGCCCCTGAAACTTCCTTGGGATTTTTAGAGATCAACGTTTCCAAAGATAAAATCTTTTATCAAGCTCGTCTGAATCGAGGATATTTATTTTGGCTTCCTCGTAGTGAGAGACAGCAGAAGATGC
>JBIKNE010000479.1:0-6981 GCA_044358855.1 Bacteriovoracaceae bacterium
AGATTAACAACTGCGGCGATAGAATTACCAGCGGAGTTAGCGGCGGTGATATTGTAATTGGTGCTAGTGAGAGTTGCCGCCGGTGTTCCGCTGATCACACAGGTCGAAGCATTGATCACAAGTCCAGCTGGTAGTGCTGGAGTTGAAGTACAGTTTGTAATAGTAGCACCATTACCTGCGAGGGTTGTGGGAGCAATACTCATCGCCACACCGACAGTGCCGCTTGTGCCTGTGGCGCCTGCAAAACTTAAAGTTGGAACGTTGACGCCGGTTGAAAGAGTAACCAGCGCGACCGTAGAGGGACCAGCCGAGTTCGTCGCAGTGATGCTGAAAATAGTCGGAGCAATGATACCGGAAGGAGTTCCAGAGATAACACAGGTCGTACTATTGAGTGAAAGCGCGGCAGGAAGGCCAGGAGTCACGCTACAGTTTGAAATGGCAGCGCCATTATTTGCAAGAGTTGTCGGCGTGACAGTCATAGCAACACCAATCGTACCGTTGGCTCCGGCCGCACCAGCGTAACTAATAGTGGGAACACCAGCTGTGACGGTGAGATTAACAACTGCGGCGATAGAATTACCAGCGGAGTTAGCGGCGGTGATATTGTAATTGGTGCTAGTGAGAGTTGCCGCCGGTGTTCCGCTGATCACACAGGTAGAAGTATTGATCACAAGTCCAGCTGGTAGTGCTGGAGTTGAAGTACAGTTTGTAATAGTAGCACCATTGCCCGCGAGGGTTGTGGGAGCAATACTCATCGCCACACCGACAGTGCCGCTTGTGCCTGTGGCACCTGCAAAACTTAAAGTTGGAACGTTGACGCCGGTTGAAAGAGTAACCAGCGCGACCGTAGAGGGACCTGCCGAGTTCGTGGCAGTGATGCTGAAAATAGTCGGAGCAATGACACCGGAAGGAGTTCCAGAGATAACACAAGTGGTAGTATTAAGACTTAAGCCAGCAGGAAGGCCAGGAGTCACGCTACAGTTTGAAATAGCAGCGCCATTATTTGCAAGAGTTGTCGGAGTGACAGTCATAGCAACACCAACCGTACCATTGGCTCCGGCCGCACCAGCGTAACTAATATTGGGAACAGTTACTTCGATCTCTAAGGTAACGGTGGCATCAGCAGAAGTTCCGAATAAACTTGTTGCGACAAGTGTATAGAGAGTAGGGATAAGTATCGCATCAGGTGTTCCACTTATGGTGCATGTTGAGCTGTTGACACTTGCCCAGGCCGGAAGCGATGTCGTAGGGATTTTAATCCCACAACTCAAAATTCCCCCACCATTATCATTCAATACAGTAGGAGTAACATTAAATGCTTGGCCAATAACTCCGACTGTACCTGTTGCACCTGCATAACTTAAATCTGGTGCAGCTCCTGCAGTTGAAAGCGTCACGCTAGCGACATTTGATTGGCCGGCAGAGTTAGTAGCAACAATACTAAATAGAGTCGGAGTAATACTCGCACCAGGTATACCCGAGATAACACAGGTTGATGGATGAATCGAGAGAGCGCTTGGTAGTGCAGGTGAGGTTGTACAGTTAGTAATCGCTGCACCATTGTTCAATAATGTTGTAGGAGTGACAGTCATGGCAACCCCGACTGAACCATTGGTGCCAGCCGCACCAGCAAAACTTAAACTTGGAATGATTGCTGACACGTTTATCGATACAGCTGAATCGTCAGTTCCTTGAGCGTTAGTCACTGTCACTGAGTAGCTCGTTGAAGCGAGCACCGCGACCGGCGTACCGCTGATCACACAGTTGCTGGTGTTAATACTGAGGCCCGTGGGTAGAGCAGGCGAGATAGAACAATTAGTTATCGCCGAGCCATTATTATCTAGCATACTCGGCGCTATATTCATCACGACGCCTACTAGTCCATCAGTGCCTGTTGATGAGCTGTAACTCAAACTCGGAGGATTTGCACCGGTTGAGAGGGTAACTAAAGAAGGAGTGGAGAGGCCTGTAGCATTTTGTGCACGAACACTAAAGACCGTCGGACTAATAGGTGCAACGGGTGTGCCACTGATGACACAAGTGGTGGCGTTAATCGCGAGACCAGTGGGCAGAAGAGGATCGACAAGACATGCACTGATGGCGGCACCATTATTTTGCAACGTAGTTGGAGAGACACTCATGGGGACGCCGACAGATCCGTTGGTACCAGTTGCGGCGGCAAAACTTAAACTCGGAACACCAGCGGTAACGATTAAGTTGAGAGAAGCGGCAATGCTAGTTCCTGCTGAGTTCTGTGCGGTAATATTATAATTAGAATTTAAAACGGTAGAAGGTGTGCCGCTAATCACACATGTCGAGATGTTGATGGTCACTCCTGCGGGCAGAGCAGGAGATGATGTACAGTTTGTGATGGCAGCACCATTGGCAGCGAGAGCAGTGGGATTAATGTTAAACGATAAACCGAGAGAAATATTATTTCCGGTAACACCGGCGTAACTTAAAGTCGGCGGATTTGCACCGGTAGAAAGAGTGACGAGTGCAGGAGAAGACATGCCGGCGGAGTTCGTGGCAATGACACTGAAGATAGTAGGAGCGATAGCGCCAGAAGGAGTTCCGCTGATCACACAGGTGGTAGTATTGAGAGTAAGTCCTGCAGGAAGAGAAGGAGTCACGCTACAGTTGGTGATAGCGGCGCCTTGGTTATTTAAAGTGCTGGGAGTGATGGCCATCGAAACACCGACAGTGCCATTCGTACCGATTGAGGCGAGATAGCTGATTAGTGGAGTTCCGGGAACAACGTTTATTGAAACAGTCGCTGGAGCAGAATTACCTGCTGAGTTCGTGGCAACAACACTGAAGCTCGTGCTAGTTAATGTTGCAGTAGGTGTGCCAGAAATAATACATGTAGAAGAATTGATACTAACTCCTGCAGGGAGAGCAGGAGAAATAGTGCAATTAGTAATCGTTGCTCCATTAGATGCGAGAGAGGTTGGAGTGATTGACATGGCAACTCCAACGGCACCATTAGTGCCACTCGCACCAGCAAAACTCAATGTCGGAATGTTAACCCCTGTTGAAAGTGAAACTGAAGCAGCTGCAGAACTACCGGCCGAATTGGTAGCTGTAATGTTAAAGAGAGTTGGACTTAAGCCTGCGACAGGAGTTCCAGAAATAATACAAGTCGTAGTATTCAGACTTAGGCCAGTAGGAAGACTAGGTGTCACACTACAGTTTGTTATGGCGGCACCATTATTATTCAACGTTGTTGGAGTGACAGACATTGCGACTCCAACTTGGCCGTTGGTTCCGCTGGCACCGAGATAGCTCAAGAGTGGAATTCCTGCAGAAATAGTAAGAGTGACGGGAGCGGCGACGGAGCTACCGGCCGAGTTCGTTGCGGTAATATTATAAACGGTGCTGGCAATCGTGGTAGTAGGAGTGCCAGAAATTACACATGTGCTGGTGTTAAGTGATAGGCCAGCAGGAAGCGTAGGAGAAGCTGTGCAATTAGTGATTGTCGCACCGTTATTGCTCATAACGGTTGGTGAGATATTCATGACATTACCCATCACACCAGATGTGCCGCTCGCACCTATGTAGCTGAGTGAAGGAACACTTATGCCTGTTGAAAGTGTGACGTTAGAACCACTTGAAGCCCCTGCGAAGTTAAAAGCCGTGACGGTGTAAACCGTCGGAGCAATCACACTACTTGGAGTTCCCGAGATCACACATGTGAGAGAGTTAAGTGAGAGTCCAGTTGGTAAACTAGGTGTCACGGAACAATTGCTAATTGCTGCTCCGTTATTGGCCAGGGTGGTAGGATTCACAGACATGGCAACGCCTACACTTCCGTTACTGCCACTAGCACCGATATAGCTTAACGTCGGAACATTTGGCTGGACGTATAAATTGACAATCGCAGCGGCAGAACTACCAGCTGTGTTGGATGCTGTGACTGAGTAGTTCGTTGAAGCGAGCACCGCGACTGGCGTACCGCTAATCACACAGTTGCTGGTGTTAATACTGAGGCCCGTGGGTAGAGCAGGCGAGATAGAGCAATTAGTTATCGCCGAGCCATTATTATCTAGCATACTCGGCGCTATATTCATCACGACGCCTACTAGTCCATTAGTGCCTGTTGATGAGCTGTAACTCAAACTCGGTGCATTTGCACCGGTTGAGAGATTGACTAAAGAAGGAGTGGAGAGGCCCGTAGCATTTTGCGCACGAACACTAAAGACCGTCGGACTGATAGGTGCAACGGGTGTGCCACTGATCACACAGGTTGTGGCATTAATCGTTAAGCCACTTGGTAGGCCCGGATCAACCAAACAGCCGCTGATCACGGCACCATTATTGACAAGAGTTGTGGGAGTGACACTCATAGGAACACCCACGCTACCGTTGGTTCCCGTTGCTCCTGCGAAACTTAATGTAGGTACACCCGCTGTGACGACTAAGTTAAGACTCGCCGCTGAGCTATCGCCTGCCGAATTTTCCGCAGTGATATTGTAGTTATTATTAAAGACTCCGGTCGGTGTTCCGCTGACCACACAGGTGGTGGCATTGAGTACCACTCCAGCGGGAAGAGCAGCTGAGCTGGTGCAATCGGTTATGGCAGCACCATTGGCCGCCAAGGTCGTAGGTGAAATATTAAACGATGAACCGAGTGAAATATTGTTTCCGCTCACTCCCGCATAACTCAAGGTAGGTGGATGAGCGCCGGTAGAAAGAGTCACCAGTGCAGGTGAAGACATTCCTGCTGAATTGGTTGCGATGATACTAAATGTGGTGGGCGAAATAGCACCACTAGGTGTTCCACTCACCACACAGCTTGAAGTGTTAATACTGAGTCCCGCCGGCAGTGTGGGTGTCACACTGCAGTTACTAATGGCAGCACCCTGATTATTGAGTGTACTTGGAGTGACACTCATTGCGACACCGACAGAACCGTTGGTTCCAGCTGAGGCGCTATAACTAAGAGTCGGCACACCGGCGAGGATGTTAATTGAAACGGTCGCCGGGGTTGAGCTTCCTGCAGAGTTCGTCGCGACGATGTTGTAACTGGTGCTCGCTAGTATAGCGCTCGGAGTGCCCGAGATGATACAGGTAGATGAATTTATCATGAGGCCTGCAGGCAGTGCCGGAGTGCTCAAACATTGAGTGATCGTGGCACCATTTGATGAGATACCAGTCGGTGAAATGCTCATCGCACTTCCAACCATGCCCGTTGTCCCGGTGCTACCCACAAAACTTAATGTTGGGGCATTCACACCGGTAGATAATGTCACACTCGCAACGAGCGAAGCTCCTGCTGAGTTGGACGCGGTCACGCTATAATTTGTCGGTGTTAACTCAGAAACAGGTGTTCCTGAAATGACACAAGTCGTGGAGTTGAGACTTAAACCTATTGGTAATGAGGGCGTGATACTGCAGCCGGTGATGGCCGCTCCATTATTGTTAAGTGTAGTGGGAGTCACCGTCATGGCAACAGCAACTGTTCCGTTGGTGCCACTAGATCCGACATAGCTAATTAATGGAACGCCAGCTGAAATAGTGAGAGTCACTGAAGCTGCAGCGGAGTTTCCAACTGAGTTGCTCGCCGTAATATTATATGCAGTGCTGGCAATTGTTACTGTGGGGATACCTGAAATTACACAAGTGCTCGTGTTGAGCGTGAGTCCCGCAGGCAGAGTCGGTGAAGCTGTGCAATTGGTAATGGTGGCCCCATTATTACTGAGTGTCGTGGGTGTCACACTCATACTGCTACCGCGAGTGCCGACAGTCCCAGATGCTCCAGCAAAACTTAAACTCGGTACATTCACACCAGTTGAAAGTGTCACAAGTGCAGCTATCGATGAACCAGAAATATTACCCGCCGTCACACTATAGATGGTCGGTGAGATGGTGCTGACCGGAGTACCGCTGATAACACAGGTATTGGTATTTATCGTTAGTCCGGCCGGAAGGGCAGGAGTAGCGGCACAACTTGTGATGACGGCGCCATTAGCATTCAGAGTCGTAGGATTAATTAACATGGCCACACCGACGGTTCCGTTGGTGCCACTCGCACCGGCATAACTCACCTGGGGAATATTAGGTGTAACTGAAAGAGTAACGGATGCTGATGCGGAGGAGCCGATGGCATTGCTGGCGGTCACACTATAAGGAGTGGCAGCGAGTGTCGCGATCGGAGTCCCACTGATCACACAGGTCGTGGTATTGAGTGTGAGCCCTGTTGGAAGAGCAGGTGCGACAGTACAGTTGGTGATGCTCGCACCATTGGTGTTGAGCGTGGAGGGCATCACCGTCATTAAAGCTCCGACTTGGCCGGCGGTGCCGGTGCTTCCTGCATAACTCAGTGTAGGCACCAGAGAATTAATAGTTAAAGTAACGGCTGCTGCGATTGAACTTCCGCTGGCGTTCGTTGCTGTCACTTGGAACGCTGATGCCGCCAATGAAACTGTAGGTGTTCCACTGATCACACAAGTGGTGGTGTTAAGTATAAGGCCCGTTGGAAGCGTGGGAGTGACTGTACAATTACTAATCGCCGCTCCGTTTGACGTAAGAGTTGTCGGAGTCACACTCATGGCAGAATTAATATTGCTGGTTGTTCCAGTGCTACCGACATAACTTAAAACCGGGATACCTGCGGTAATTGTCAGTGATACCGGTGCGACAACAGACGGGCCGGCGGAGTTCGTTGCAGTTAAATTATAGTTCGTAGTTGCAGAAGTGACAGTGGGTGTACCTGTGATCACACAAGTCGAAGTGTTAAGTGTGAGACCACTGGGTAGTGTCGGTGAACTCGTGCAATTAGTGATTGCTGCACCATTGGTGCTCAAAGTCGTTGGAGTAATCGACATGGCAGTTCCCACCACACCATTAGTCCCGGTGCTGCCGACATAACTTAAACTTGGTGGACTCGCCCCGACACCTAAAGTGACGGTGGCATCGGCCGAATCTCCACTGATGTTGGTGGCGACTAAAGTATAAAGTGTTGCTCCTAATGAAGCATTG
>JBIKNE010000305.1:0-3706 GCA_044358855.1 Bacteriovoracaceae bacterium
CTGCCACTGGGGCCTCTGATGGTTTGAAATTGGCAGTGAACGTAGCAGCGATGTTACTTTCCTTCATTGCTTTGATCGCTATGCTTAATGGTTTGTTGGGCTGGGTTGGTGGTTTTGTTGGCTTCCCACAAATTACTTTTGAATTGATTGGTGGATATATCTTCGCTCCAGTTGCATGGATCCTAGGCTGTCCTTGGGCTGATTGTATCGTGGTAGGGAACTTGCTTGCTAAGAAATTAGTTTTGAATGAGTTCGTGGCTTACCTTGATCTCAAAGAGCAAATGGGTAATATCTCTTCTCGTTCTGTCATTATTTCTACCTACGCCTTGTGTGGTTTCTCAAACTTCAGCTCGATCGCCATTCAAGTCGGTGGCATCGGAACTCTCGCTCCAGAGAAGCGCCCAACGATTGTCGCTCTGGGTGTGAAATCTCTCATCGCTGGTACCCTGGCCTGTCTTATGACAGCGGCGATTGCTGGGATTATGTTGTAGAAAAATATTCAATATCAACCATCTCATCCTGGTTACCAGTTTGTGCTAGTGGCATGACCTGTTTCCAGGATGAATGTGAACAAAACTAGTTATTTCAGGCGTCCTCAAGTAATCCACTTCACTATCACAATCTTTGCTTCGGACTTATGGTTGATATTGAATGGATGACCATTTTTCCGACTACGCCGCTCCGGTCTAATTTGCCGCGCCTTTTCAAGGATAGGGGAGACACGCTATCCTAGTCTTAATTTTTGATTTTTAGTTTTTAAGATTTTTACGATTAGGACATTCATGGCTAAAGAACTTGTGGTCAACCAGACTCACAATGAGTGCCGTATTGCGCTCATTGAGAATGGTGAGATCCTGGACTTCCTAGTGGAGCGACATTCGCACCACCATCATCACGCCAGCGTCGGTGACATTTATCTCGGAAAAGTTTTGCGTGTGCTTCCTGGCATGCAATCCGCTTTCATTGATATTGGTCAAGAGCGCGCCGCTTTCCTCTATGTCGACGATGCTTATCTTCCCACTTTAGAAGAGCAGCGTGCGGCCATGGAAAAAGCGCAAACCAGTGATGCACCTACTTCTCGCCGAGTGGGCGAAGTGATCCCCGACGAGCTTTCCTCATTGAGTGAAACGGTGGATATGAAGTTTCGTCCCGACATCAAAATTCAGGATTTCTTGAAAGAGGGTGATGAGATCGTCGTGCAAATTGCCAAAGAGCCGATCTCTACCAAAGGTCCTCGCGTCACTCGTCATATCACACTTGCCGGCCGCCACATTGTGTACATGCCATTTATTGAACATACGGGTGTGTCACGTCGAATCGAGAGTGAAGAAGAGCGCAAACGTCTGAAGGATGTGCTCGACAGTATTCGTCCAGAAGGCTGTGGCATCATTGCCCGTACCGTGGCGGAAGGTCAGAGTTATAAGATTTTAAAGAACGACTACAACATGCTGGTGAAGTTGTGGAAGGACACCCAGAAAAAGCTCGAGAAGGCCAAAGCTCCTTGTGAGCTTTATCAAGATCTGACTTTCGTGCAACGTGCTTTGCGCGACATTACAGATGAAGATGTGGATCAAATTGTGGTTGATGCCAAACCGGTTCTGCGTCAGATTGAGAAGTTCACCAAAGGCTATTTGCCTAACCTCAAAGCTAAGTTGAAGTTTCATGATCTCGATATGCCGGTTTTTGAGCATTTCGGAATTGATCTAGAAATTGAGCGTGCTCTTTCTAATCAAGTGTTCTTGAAGTCTGGTGGCTCAATTAATATTGATCAAACCGAAGCGCTGGTTTCAATTGATGTGAACACCGGTAAGTTCGTTGGTAAAAAAACGCTCGAAGAAACCATTCTTAAAACCAATCTTGAAGCGGTCAAAGAAATTGCTTACCAACTAAGAGTGCGCAATTGTGGTGGTATTATCATTATCGATTTCATCGATATGGAAAAAGAAGAAAACCGTCAGGCGGTTTATAGCTCTTTACTAGAAGCTCTCAAAAAAGATCGTTCGAAAACCAACGTCCTACCTATTTCAGGTTTAGGGCTGGTGGAAATGACTCGCAAACGCACGCGCGACACGTTGATTCGCACCATGTGTGAAACATGTCCGTATTGTGAAGGTGTGGGGCGTGTGAAGAGTGTGGATACTGTGAGTTATGAAATCATTCGTGAAACGATTAAGACTTTGAAGCGCACCAAGGCCAACAAGGTTACTATTTTTGCTCATCCCGAGGTGTGTGCCCGTTTATCGAGTGAAGAATTTGGTATGATCGAGATGATGGAAGAAACTTACCAGAAGACTCTCTTGATTCGCGCGGACAACAGTTATCATATTGAACAGTATGAGATTTACTCGCACGAGCCGCAGTCTTAGATGGTTATATGAATGATAGCACAGTAACGATTTTCCCGATGAACTCGTTACCGTGCTGGCGTCTGTCTTAACTTAGTCGAGAGCGTACTCAACCAGAAGGCTGTCCCAATTGCGGCCATTGGTGACACGCATTTGAGCGACATAGAACATTTCTGTTTGATAAATATTGATCCAGAAATCATTGACGATCATTTTATCGAAATATTTGAGCTGCCAATACCGAAGATTATTTGTTTCTGACAGAAGCTCGCTGTGGCGATAGACCTGTACAGATTGTTCGATTTCCCATTCACGAATCACTTCCGCATCGTTGGTCAATTCCCAGGCATTACGCGTTTGGGCAAATTGAAACTTTAATCCTTGGGCCTTGGCCAGGATAGCAGCTTTAAGTTTTTCTGTGAGGTGCGGATTTTGAATAAACTTCGAGCAGATGGCTTCTGTGCTGGTTTTGTATTCACAAATGTAGCCATTGGCCTGCAGGTGGGCCATGCGTGATCTTTCAGCAGGGTTCGAAAGATAGATCGGCTGAAAATTTTTAAAGCTCACGATGCGATAGTCACCGTGAAAGCTCTTTGTTCCAGACATGATTTGTGGCGCTGACTGGGCCGACACATTGAATGAGAAAAGACAAAGAACAAGAATTGACCACATAAACACCTCACTTTCTCAAAATGCTAAAGTGAGCTCGCAGCGGGCGACATTGAGAAAAGATATAAAGTAAAAAAAGAGTTTCACAAAGTGAGACAGGTTTAGGTTTGCGGCGCACTAAGATGCTGTAATGACTTAAGTTCTTCCAACGCAAATTCACAAGTGATCGTAAACATGGACTTCAGAGGGAAGCGATGATAGTTTTCTCGAACATTTATACGGTTACCACTCGGTCATAGCGTTTTGACTATGGCCATAATTATATCCCAGGAGGAACCATGATCTATGAAACGGCGTTCGTCGTGAAGCCCGACGCCACGGAAGAAGCTATCAATTCCGTAAAAGCTCTCATCGCAGACACAGTTAAAGAGTTCGGTGGCGAAGTTCTCGTCAACGATACTTGGGGCGTAAAAACTTTCGCTCAACCTTTGGAGTCAGGCCTTCGCAAAGGCAACTTCTTCTACGCTATGTACAAGTCGAAAGGCTCAACGAACGCAGAAATTGAGCGTAAATTCCGCATAAATGAATCTGTTGTTCGTTTTATGATTGTGAAGCTTGGTGACGATGCTCAACAAGATGAAATCGTAAAAGGTTACAAAAACCCGAACCACACTCAAGCTCAAGGCGCTGTAGTTGAAGGCGACGAAGGCGAAGAGTTGACTGGTGACAAAGAGAAGCGCATGCACTCAAAG
>JBIKNE010000359.1:0-3263 GCA_044358855.1 Bacteriovoracaceae bacterium
GCGCCGCTCTTGCTGGTTCTCAGCGAAGAAAACTTCTCCAGATTGGAAAGATCCTAAGACTTACGGTTGGCTAGTAAACGAGTTCGGAAAAATTTCTCCAGCTCGTATCACTGGTTTGACTCCTAAGTTCCAACGTCAAGCTTGCGACGCGATTAAGCGTGGCCGCGCGATGGGTCTTATCAGTTACACATCTGGCGACTACGCTCGCTAATCGGGGAAGTGATGTCGACTGAGATTCTACAACCACCACGCTTGAGCCTCTCGCGCTTGTTGCTCCTTGGAGCTTCCAGTGTCGTCTTGTGCCTAAGTTATTTGATGGCGCTTTTCACACCGTTCCCCTTGGCGATGGCCACTGTGATGTACGGCCGTGTGAAAGGTTATGCTCTCGGATTGGCGGGGTTCTCAGTTTGTCTATTACTCGGAGCTTTCTTCTTCAAAGACTACACGCTCGCCGCTAGCTACTTAATCCTTTTGACTATCTCAACGATTGTTTCAGAATCGTCGTTGCGCTCTTGGCGCCCTGTTCGCACAGTGGTTGTCACCGGAGTCGTCTTTTTGGGTTTAGTGGTAGCGATTGGCGCTGGTTACTTGCATGATCAAAATCTCACTCTGCACTCAGCTGTCACAAAAGAAGTGACTCTTGTCCTGGAGCGCTTAACTGAGGCCCGAACGCAAGGAATGTTATCTCAAGACTTAAGTGATCTCGGACTTAATCGTCCAGCAGGAGAGATCGCTCAAGAGATGATCGAAACGCTGCCTGGCTATTTGTTCGCTGGCACTTTCTTTATT
The DNA here is from genome assembly GCA_044358855.1 of Bacteriovoracaceae bacterium. GTDB lineage: Bacteria > Bdellovibrionota > Bacteriovoracia > Bacteriovoracales > Bacteriovoracaceae > UBA6144. Next base: position 790 of record JBIKNE010000359.1, read on the forward strand.
CTTTGGGTCAACATGTACCTCGTGTTGAAAGGTCGCCGTTTATTACAACCGGAACAAGATCATTCTTATGATGAGCGCACGCTTTTGGACTTCAAGGTTCCCTTCGCGGGGGCTTACCTTGTTGCCGTCAGTCTGGCATTGGCCGTTTGGGGAGATAAAATCCCATGGGGTACTGTCGCCGGATTAACAGTGTTACGTGCAGTCGGAGTCTTTTATTTCTTTCAAGGTTTTGGAGTGAGTTTGAGCTTTCTCAATCACTTTAATGTTGTGGGCTTCTTTCGCACACTCGCCATTATGGTGGTGGTGTTTTTTGCTCCATGGTTATTGGCAGTGGTGGGACTCTTCGATACGTTTTTCGACTTCAACCACAAATTTAAAAAACAGGTTTCAAATTAAGGAGCTTTTATGAAAGTTATTCTGCTAGAGAAGGTGAAGAACCTCGGCAACATCGGTCAAATTGTGTCTGTTGCTGAAGGCTTCGCACGCAATTTCCTTATGCCACGTAAATTGGCACTCGTTGCTGACGAGAAAAACTCAAACGTTTTGAAAGATCGCCAAAAAGCTCTTTCAAAGAAAATCGCAGCTGAGCAAGCTGGTGCTGTTTCTATCAAGGGCAAACTTGATGGCATCACTATCGAAATGATCAAGAAAGTGGGTCAGAACGGTAAATTGTTCGGTTCAGTGACTACTCAAGACGTAAGTAAAGAACTTGAGACAAAAGGCATTCACGTTGAGCGCCGTGCAATCACAATCGAAGGATCTGTGAAGAGCGTTGGTGTTTACGACTGTAAGGCCCGTTTGTTCGGCAACGATGTCGTTGCTAACTTCAAGTTGAAAATCGCGATCGATCCTGTTCAAGCTGAAGAGCTCAAGAAAGCTCAAGCTGAAGCAGCTAAGCGCAACGCCGACAAGAAGAAAGCTAAGGCTGAGGCTGAAGCTGCCGCGAAAGCTGCTGCAGAAGCAGAGCTCGCAGCTAACAACGCTGAAGAGTAAGATTTTATTAAAAAATAAAGTCCAGAAAAGGCCCCTAAATGGGGCCTTTTCATTTTCACCAAAATCAGTTTTGACTGCCTCATGCTGGCGCACCATCTAGTTGAAACAACGAAGCTCATGCCAGCATGAATCAGCTATAAAACTAGAAAGCTTGAGGCGTCCTCAAGGGGTTTTGTTTTGACACCAGTATTTTGCTTCGGACTTAGCAGTCAAAACAGGAATTGGGTCAAAATTTAAACGCATCGAGTGTTGAAAGGTAAAATCGCTAGTGCGAAAGTGAGTGCATGCAAAACGACAAAATTGGCCAAGAACTTCCCCATGATTTCACTGCGGAAAAAGCACTGCTCGGGTCACTCTTAATCGATAACCGTGCCTTTGATGAGATCAGTGATTTGGGTCTGAAGTCTGATGACTTCTACCATCCACAATACGGCATGATCTTTGAGGCCATGCGTGATTTGCATGTGGGCTCTGAGCCATTTGATCTGGTGACAGTGAGCTCCAAGCTCAACGATCTAGGTCGTCTTGAGCGCGTCGGTGGGCAGAGCGCTTTGGTGTCACTCGCCGAAGATATTCCATCGGCCGCTAATATTCATTCCTACGCCAAATTAGTTAAGCAGAAATCCATCTTACGTGAAGTGGTACGAACCGCTTCTAGGGTTGTTCAGGCAGGAACAAACTTCTCAGGAGATGTTGAAGACTTCCTAGGTGAAGTAGAATCGAACTTCTTTAAACTCACCAGTCAAACCAAACAAAACCGCATGCGCTCTTTGAAAGAGTCACTGCATGAATCGCTCAAAGATCTCGAGAGATCAAGTCGCAGCAAAGGTGAGATCACCGGTATTCCGACAGGGTTTGCGTCTATTGATAGCAAGCTCTTGGGACTGCAGCCAGGTCAATTAATTGTAATCGCCGCTCGTCCGGGTGTAGGTAAAACCTCATTGGTACTTAATTGGGCGGTTAACGGTTGTAAACAATCAGGGCTTCCTATCGCCATCTACTCGATGGAAATGTTAACCAACGAATTGGGTCTCAGGATTCTTTCTTCTGAGGCGAATATTGATTCTAGAAAAATTCGAACCAAAGATTTTGGCCCCCATGACATGAAGAACATGTTCACAGCGGTACAAAATCTCTCGCGTTTACCGATTGTGATTAACGACTCAGGTGCCAGCACGCTTATTGATATTCGCTCGCAATGCCGCCGCCTTAAGGCCGAGCAAGGCCTAGGCATGATCATCATCGATTACCTCCAGCTTATGCAGCCGCACGTGAGAAAGCCCTCGCGTGAACAAGAAATTTCTGAAATCTCGCGAGGACTCAAAGAGCTCGCTAAAGAATTGCAGTGTCCCATCATCGCACTCTCGCAGTTGAACCGTTCATCAGAAGCACGAACCGATAAACGTCCGCAGCTCTCTGACCTTCGTGAATCAGGAGCAATTGAACAGGATGCCGATATTGTGTGCTTGATTCACCGTCCA
>JBIKNE010000098.1:0-6957 GCA_044358855.1 Bacteriovoracaceae bacterium
GAAAAATGCTAAAAACGATTTAGAGCTGCCGAGTTTTCAACAAATCGAAGCAGATTTAATTGAAGCACTTGATACGTCTCATCGGGATGGCACACTTAAAAATGCCGTTCGCGAAAATGTTAAAAAATATATCGTGCAAGATCCGGAAGCAGTGGCCGTTCTCGAGGGCCTTAAAGAGCACGGTAAAAAACTCTGGGTCATCACCAACTCAGATTACGACTACACGAAGCTACTGCTCGATCACACCATCACGCCATTTCTTAAAAAGAATAAACATTGGACTGATCTGTTTGATTTGGTGGTGACCAGTGCCGCTAAGCCGCGCTTTTTCACCGATCGCTTACCGTTTTTAAGTGTCGATCTCAAAACGAGCATGCTGAAAAATCATTATGGTCCCGTCGTGAGCGGTGTTTATCAAGGCGGTTGTGCCTCGATCATTCAAAAAGATAATAACCTCACTGGTGAACAGATTTTGTATCTGGGTGATCATATCTACGGCGACATTTTGACTTTGAAAAAAACTTGTAACTGGCGCACCGCCTTGGTGGTGGAAGAGCTAGAGAGTGAATGTAAGGCCTTAAAGGCAACACAAAAGATGAGTGATGAAATCAATAATTTGATGAATGAAAAAGTCGATCTAGAACACCAGCTTGATCGTCATCACTCGGCCAAAGACAAAAAGAAAACTCAGCCGCTGTTTGATCGCATTGAAGCGATTGATAAAAAACTCGGCAAACTGATTCGTCAGTACCAAGGACATTTCAATCCGCATTGGGGCGAAGTTATGCGCGCCGGAGTGGAGCCCTCACGCTTTGCTGGCCAAGTTGAAAAATACGCTTGCATCTATATGAGTCGCATCGCTGACTTTGGAGATTACTCGGCCCGCACTTATTTCCGTCCTAAAAAGCGTCCGCTCGCCCATGAAATGGACTAACGGCCACCAGCTTCTTGATCTACCCCTGCCAGTTGGTGCTGAAGCTCTTGCTAAAGCTGAGAGTTGGCCCGCACTTGATCAGTTGATGAAAGAAGCTGTCGAAAAATCGCTCAAACCGCTCTTATTAAAATTTAAAAAATTCGAATCCATCGAACATATGCTGGCGATTCGCCATGGTGATGATCCTGAGGAGGAGGATGGCATCTGGCATGATGACTCTTCTCGTGTGTTGGCCTTTTCTTGGTCGATGAATTTTTGGGGGCTCCCCTCGGGCGGAACACTCGGCATTCGTGAGTTTGGCAAAAAAGAAATTGAGCTCGGTCCCTATCCACCAGGAAAACTGATTGTTTTCAATACCGGGATTGATGGCTTCGAGCATCGCACCAGTCGTGTGCTTAAAGGCAAACGACTGGTGTGTGCAGGATGGTGCTCCTAAAGAAGAGACTTAACCGCTTTCACAATCGCCGTGCGATCTAGGCCGTGCTTCTCATACAGTTCTTGAGCGGTGTAGCTGGATTGACCAAACTCACCTTTCACACCCAAAGACTTTAATTTGAATTCAGCACCATGAAGCAAAAGTGAGTGCGCCAGCATCGCTCCCATGCCACCGATCAATTGATGATCTTCTACGGTGATAAGTTTTGAGCCCGATTTTTTTAGCATAGCACTCATGAGTTGTCCGTCTGGACGATTCACAAAGGCATGCTGAACCACCGCCACTGATTTACCTTCTGCTTTTAAGATTTCAGCAGCAGCACGCGCTTCTTCAAGTAAAGAGCCAGTCGCGACAATCATGGCATCGCTGCCTGCTTCAATAACTTGAGGGGATCCGATTTTATAAGTCAGCCCCTCTTTGGTTTCGAGAGGGAAATTCTCACGACCTAAGAAAAAGACGAAGCTTGGAGCATGGTGGCCCGCTTCGCGAATAGAAGCGATTTCTTTGACTGCTTGATAAACATACTCTTCGGCTTCTTTGGCGGTAGCGAGATTCACTAAAACAGTATTAGGAATCGAGGCGAGCGCACTCATATATGTGAGTGACTGATGGCTTGCTCCATCGGCGGCGTCTTGGAAACCGGTGTGAGAGAAAATAGCGATGACCGGAGCTTCTGATAATGAGGCCATGATTAATGGCAGATTGCCTTTGGTCACACCGAACGCAGCAAAAGTATCAACCACTGGTATGTAGCCAAGCTTACTCATGCCCGCGGCGGCCGAGACCATATTGGATTCGGCGATACCGACGTCTTGAAAATGTGCCGGACATTCGGTTTGAAAGCCTTTCAATCCTGTCGAACCAGCAAGGTCACAGGAGAGTGAATAAACCGGTAGACCTTCTTTAGCTGCGCGAGTGAGAGCTTTTGAGACACCGATTTGAATTTTATCTTTCGGAACTCCTGCTCCGGATTTTTTCTCTGGCTTAACGGTCAGCTCACGGGCCCATGAGGTGAATGGGGCCGGAACTGTTTCGTTGCCCCAGATCTCTTGCAAGAAAGCATGAATGCCTTCGTCATGAGCTTTAAGTGGAAAACCATGGCCACCTGAACTTGATTCTGCGGTGGATTTAATTCCGTAACCTTTAATGGTCTTTACCCACAGAGCGAGCGGGCGTTTGTTATCCACTGAGTGAATGGTTTTTTCTAGCGTGTGCAAGACGGCCGTCAAATCATGTCCGTTTTCAATTTTCACCACCTGCCAACCTAACGTTTCCAGCGAAGCAAAAGTCGGCGCCATACTGAATGAGTCTTTATCAATGCGGCCACCGAGTTTGGTGTTGTTGTCGGAGACAATCATGACAAACGGAGCGAGTTTTCCTTTAGCGGCCAATCCTGGAATCGCCGCGAAAGCTTCTTTGGCTTCTCCTTCCATACTGGCACCATCAGACACTGAACAAATGGTGATGCGATTTTTTCCTGAGAGTGCATCCGCCATGGCAAGGCCTTGCGCTTGTGGCAGTGCCGAAGCCAAAGGGCCGTTAGAAAGCAAGACACCTTCGGGATAAAGATGTGACTCTCCGTGGCCGGTCAATTTTGATTTGATACTGCGAAAGCCTTTGAGTGCTTCGAGAGTCAAATCACCATAACCCAGATTAGCGCGTAGAGCGTAGATACCATTTTCTGCGTGACCGATGTCATTCACGAAATTATATTTTTCAAACCACGCACTCTCTTTAAACATTAATCCATGCAAAGCCGTCCAAACTTCTGTCATCGCCGAGGGACCACCCCAGTGACAGGCAGCGCCTCCATTAACTGCACCGAGATTCATGAGAGCGAGCATTGAGCGCGTCGCCCGTGGGTCGGCCAGGGTCATCGCTTCGCCTTGCGCGTTTTTTACCATAATTGGAAAAATCGGCTTGGCGGCAGGAGCTTTCTGCAGAGTGTTATGGATTTTCAGAGGGCGAATCATAGAAGGCCTCATGGACGTGGGGTTTAAGTTGCCGGTATTAAACCTCAGGACGAGCAACTTGTGAACGTCTGGCGCACAACGATTTCTTGCCAAAGACCTTTGGGTTACGCTACCTTAGCCAAACTATTTTTTTAGATAAGGATTTTTTATGTCACGCAGTTGTGATCTCTCAGGTAAAGGCCGTCAGGCAAACCACAAAATTTCTCACTCAAACATCAAGACTCGCAAGTTTTCTGAAGCGAACTTGAAGACTAAGAAAGTATTTGATCCAGAGACAGGCAAGACCATCCGTCTTCGCATCTCTACCAGCACTATGCGCACATTGGATAAAGTCGGTTCTTTGTCGAAGTATCTTCGCAAGAACATCCACTTGTTCCAATAGTCCCTGATTTTTTGATTTGTACTTAATGAAAGCTCTCCTTCGGGGGAGCTTTTTTTATTTGCACTCTTTGATGATCTGGCCACTTGAAGCAGGGCCCCTGACATCCAATGATCCTAACTCAGCATCAATTGGAATAAGCCTGGTACTTGTGGGAGCTTCCAAAAGATAGTGCACACCCAGTTTTTTGCCTTGAGTGGGCCTGGGAATCAAACTCACTTTCAAAAACAGCTGGCCCTCATGCTCCGGATCGGGATTGAGCTCCCAGGCGACCTCGTCTTCTTTGCGCAGCACATAGAGATCTTTCACGATCCAACCCGAGCCCTGCCACTCACGGCCAACCAAGAGACTTTTCTCATGGCCTAAAAGTGAATCCCCTCGACGATGACCGCGCATCAGCGTTGTGCAGGATTTCGCATTTTTAAAATAGCGCTCCATCTGCTGCCAGACCACCCACTCAGCATTGTGTTGGGTGCTGGCAATGGAAGGGCCGAAGTGACGAAGGGAGAGGTAAATCGCCGAAGCGACAAAGCCAATGAGTAGCATCGCCAGAATCAAAATGGTGGAATCAGTCTTCCCGGTCTTTTTCACTCTTCTATTATAAGGGGTACTTGTGAGAGCGAGAGTGCCGAGAATTTGAGGCACCCCTTAAAGAAAGGCTTAACCTTTCCTTAAGGGGTGAAAAACACTAACGGATGACTTGAATTTCGCGAACCGCTACACCCCATGAGGTCTGTGAACTGTCAGAAGTGAACTCCAAAGTGAAGCTCTCCCCGCTCACATAGTCAGTGGTCACGCCTTCGCCCTTACCAGTTAAGCGCTCGATAGTTGCACCGCTGCCATCTTTTAGTGTCAAGAAGTCATAGTTTGACTCGAGGTCATACTTCTCAACTACCACACGGATATACTTCGCACCTGGGATGCTGAAGGTCTTCGTGATACGAGCATTGTCCTTGTACGGATGCTCTGTTTCGAAAGCATCAGTCATACGCTCAGTTGTCCAGTCACGTGGGTTTGGCTCATTACGAACCGGACGAGTGTTGGTCAAAAGATTGTAAGCATCAATACGGCCACCAGAGATGGTTGTACGGCGGTAAGCAGAAGCCGGCACCGAAGTAGCATTCATGCGTTCAATGGTTTCAGCGTGTGGACGACGGCCTTCTTGAGCAATGTAGAGACCCAACACGCCTGAGACGTGAGGAGTTGCCATTGAAGTACCGCTGTAAACTGAATACGTATTGTTTGGCGTCGTTGAAAGTACGTTGCGGCCTGGAGCTGCCACATGAACAGTGCGCTTACCAAAACTAGAGAAGCTCGCCAATTGATCTTGGTGAGTGTTCGCAGCGACCGCAACCATGTTTTCTGTCTCATAGTTAGACGGATAGTTTGGACGAGTGTCGTTGTTAGAAGTTGAGTTACCAGCAGCAGCGACAAACAAGATACCGCGGTCAGAAGCGGCTTTGATTGAATCAAAGAGGGCCTGTGTGAAACCGCCGCCGCCCCATGAGTTACTCATGATATCGACGTTCATCTTAGTGGCGTAATCAATCGCCTCAATGGCGTCGGCCAAAGTACCTGAGCCTGAGTCTGAAAGGAATTTGACTGCCATCATTTTAACTTCGCCCATCACACCAGCGACGCCGCCGTTGTCATGAGGAGCACCGATAGTACCGGCACAGTGAGTACCGTGACCGTTTCCGTCCATTGGGTTGCCATTATCAGCAAATGCGTTCCAGCCGTAAACGTCATCGATATAACCGTTCTTGTCGTCATCAATTCCGTTACCAGCAATCTCGCCAGCATTCGTCCACAAGTTAGCTTTCAAATCTGGGTGATTGTAGTCGATACCAGTATCGATAACTGCAATCACAACATCGCGTGAACCCTTGGTGATCTCCCAAGCTTTCAGTGCATTGACGTCAACTCCCGCAACACCTGCTTCAGTGCTGACGTTACCGTTACGATCTGGTTCGTTGCGGCCGCCGTTTGAAAGACCCCACAAAAGGCCAAATTTATCATCACGTGGCACTTGTGTTTGTGCCAACAATGATTCTACTGGAGAGATCGTATTGATCGCTGTGTAGATATAGTTAGGTTCAGCGTATTCAACGCTTGGGTTATTACGAAGAGACTCAAGAGCAAGCGCCATTGATTTCTCAGTCGTCTTAACTACTGCGAACTGGCCTGCAATGAGGTTCAAGTTCTTCTGTACGCCTTTAAGTCCAAGCGTTTTGCCTGGGCGCACCTTCACCAAAATTTCACCGGGAACATGAGCAGGTTCAAGAGACATTTTCTCAGAGGCAAAGGCGAGAGGCGCCACCGCCATCAGACCAACCAAAACAGACAGTCTTTTCGTTTTCATCCAGCACTCCTTGCAGGAAATCAACACGTCAATGTGTAGTTAGTTTCATGTTAAGATGAGGATGGATTTGCCGGTAGGAAATTTTTGGCCTTGAATTGATTTTTAAGCATGTTTGGGCCGTTTGTAAGAAAATAAAAGACAGGAGAATCAGATGAGCCAAATATTCAACAAAAGTACTCACCCAGTCACCGTTAAACGTATCGCTGTGCGCGTGTGGGCCCTGCGTGATGAAATTGAAGCCGCCATCGATCGACGAATTAAAGAGTGTGAAGCGGCCGGCACCGCTCTTTATATCGACGACATCAAAGAATATTATGGCATGCGAACTGATCAGCCATTGAGTGAGCAACCTCAGTTGCAACTGGTCGATGGTGAAGCAGCACCAACAGAAAATATGGAACAAATGATGGAGGCCCTCGCCTCTGAAGCTCCCGCTGCTCCTGAAGAAGCTCCTGCTGTTGAAGCGGCAGCACCCGAAGCAGCTGCCGCCGATGCTGTTCCAGCTGAAGGTGTGACGGGTGATGCGCCAGTCGAGACGGCGCAAAAAGCTGATGAAATTATCGCCACGCAATCTCCGGAAGCCGCCGCAGAGGCACCCAAGGCGCCCCACTTGCAGCGCCCTTACACTCGCACGGCACCTAACTCGGATAAAATTTCTTACGGCTTTGCCCTCTTGGCCGATGTGAATATGGAATGGATTCTCACTTTCTCAAAGCAAGGTTTTATCCAAGGCCAGAGCGTTGTAGTCGAGTTTTTGATTCCTCGCCCATTTATGCTGAGTGCGGAGATTATGATGTGCAACAACGTATCTATGCGAAGCCGTATCATCAGTGAATCTAAGCCCGATTTCAGGCTGCAATGCCGCCTGACTTA
>JBIKNE010000099.1:0-6956 GCA_044358855.1 Bacteriovoracaceae bacterium
CCCACCACAAAAAAAAACCCTAAAGAAGAAATCCAAGCTGCGCTCAAATTAGTAGGCAGAAAAAGATGGAACGAAGCCCGTCAGGCTCTTGAGCCTTGGGTTGATTCTAAAGATATAGGCCCTGCCGAAATCAATAAAGTTTATCACGGCTTAGGTCTGGTTGAATTTGGTCAAAAGAACTGGGAAAAATCCCTGGTCTTTTTTAGTAAGATCTATACCAAGTATCCTAAGTCATCTCTCGCCCCTTCAAGCCTTCTTCACATTGGAAAGGCACTAGATCGTTTGGGCAAAAAAGATGAGTCTCAACAGGCCTTTCAAGAACTCAAATCTCAGTACCCACAATCAGCAGCAGCTAAAGAGGCCCGTCCATGAACCACTTAAGTCGCTGGACGATCTTTCTAGCAGCGACATTATTCCTGGCGGCCTGTGCTCAGTTTGTGAGTACTCTCGACAGTGGCTATTATGAAGAAATGTCCGCTAACGGTGCGACTCAAGGTAGTTTGATATTTTCTCATAATATCAATGGCGAGACTGAGCCCTGTGGTTGTCGTAAATTTCCTCTTGGTGGTCTAGAACAAGCCGCTGGCCATTTTCATCAAGAACGTAACAAGGGCCCTGTCGTATATGTCGACACAGGAGACTTATTCTTTCCTTCGCCAGTTTTGCCTGAGAATGTTCACCGCTCACTAGGTCATACCGGCGAAAAACTCGCTGAAGCGATGGATCTACTGGGATTAAAATTTTTCGTCCCAGGTGATCAAGATTTTGCGTTAGGCATAGATTGGCTCAACAAAGTATCACAAAAAGCAAAATTTACTTTTCTCTTGGCCAATCTGAAAGATCCACAGACCATTAAAAGTAAAAAATGGGCTCGACTCATAGTCGGGCAAAAATCATTTGTTTTCATTGGAGTACTCGATCCAGACCTGCTCTCTGGTGCAAACTCCACCTATTTTAGTGCACCAGAGGAAGCGATTGCGGCTTCTTTAAAAGATTCATCGCCAAATAGCTCTGAGATTGTAGTGCTACTCTCTCACTCCGGAATGGATACTGATATTAGATATGCTGAGAAGTTTCCCAGGATCAATTGGATCGTGGGCGCGCACTCGCAAAGCTACACTCAACGACCGACCGAGCAGGGCAAAACTCAACTCATGCAAGTTTTGTCTCGTAACCATTTCTTAGGTCAAATGAAATTTGGCCTAGGTAAGCAGGATGAGAAGACTGAGTTTGGCTTGCTTGAAACGAGAGAAGAAATTGCTGAATTAGTTAAACCGAATCCCATGACTCCACTGATCAAGAGTTGGAAAGAAGGATTAGTTAAAATTCAGAATGAAGAACAAAAAACCGCCAGTGGAACATGGGCGCAAGTTGATCCATTACCCACTTTTAATTCGTGCTTAGAGTGTCACCAAAAACAAACTGAATTTTGGCAATCTACGTCTCATGCCAATGCCTGGCATACGCTTATGGCCAAACAATCAGACAACGACTCAAGCTGTGTCGGCTGTCACTCCGCTGGTTGGCAGCACCCGCAAGGTTTTATGGCCACCCCCGCGCGAGTTAAAATGGGCGAAGAAGCAGGCCCAGACGCTTTAAAAAAATACACCGAAGCTTTAAGCAAAAACTACGCTGGCATTAAATCGGTGCGAGCGCTGAATGCTCTTCAGAGAAAGAAATTAGCACAAGGCCAAATGAAACTGATCAATCAGTTTAAAGTCACACACGAATACGGCAACGTTCAGTGTATTAACTGTCATGACAAAAAGCGTGACCATCCCTTTGATGGCAGCACCACCCATGATGGATCCAACATGGCGAATCGTTGCTTAAGTTGCCATACCAGTGATCAATCTCCTGAATGGTATCAGAACAACAAACCGAACAATGCCCTGGTGGCACAAAAAATTAAGTCTGTGGCATGTCCCAAGAAATAGTTATTCTCGGTCTCGAAACTAGTTGTGATGATACCTCCGTCGCCATTCTGAAGAAGAGTGGCGCTGGAATTGAAATCCTATCGCACTTATCGCTTAACTCTGAAAAAGTTCTAGCTCTTTGGGGCGGTGTCGTGCCTGAGATCGCCGCTCGTGAACACGTCAAGGCGATCGCTCCGTTAGTTGAGCTGGCCTTAAAAGAAGCCAAACTAAACTTAAAAGATGTTCAGCAGATTGCCGTTACGACGAGTCCAGGTTTAATTGGTGCTCTTCTTACCGGCCTTCATGCTGCGAAAACTCTCTCTTGGATGCACGAGCTTCCTATCACTCCTGTTCCCCATTTGTGGGCGCATTTAGAAGCAGTTCATCTCACCTACAAAGTCGAATACCCCTATTTGGGATTGCTGGTGAGTGGTGGCAACACTTTGATTGTGAAAGTCGATGGCCCCAACCTTATCGAAGTTCTCGGTCAAACTCTCGATGATGCTGCTGGTGAAGCCTTTGATAAGGCCGGAAAGATGATGGGTCTGGGATATCCTGCTGGTCGCCAGATTGATGAATTGGCACAAACAGGTGATGAGAATAAGTACTCCTTTCCGGTGAGCTATCTGCGTGATCGTCCAGGTAAGATGTCTTTTTCTGGACTTAAAACTTCCATGCGCGTTTTTTTAGAAAAAAAACCTGAAGCGCCTCTCAATGATGTCTGTGCCTCCTACCAAAAAGCCATCGTCACAACACTGCTTGAAAAAGTTCAAGAAGTACGAAAGCTGCATCAACTAGGAGAACTCCCTATTGTTGTAGGAGGTGGTGTTGCTTGCAACTCAGGCCTGCGTAAAAGCTTTCAAAAAAAGTTTCCTGAAGTTTATTTCGTAGAACCTAAATTCTGCTCAGATAATGCTGCCATGATTGCTCACTGGGCACTGCGCTCTCCCGAATCTAAGGTAAGTTTTCCTGAGTGTTTGTCCCTCGATGCCAAGAGCCGTTTGTTTGATAAACCGTCGGCGAGAATCCCATGAGTCGCTTCCCCACGGCCGACAAACGTTTTGGTCAACACTTTCTTCATGCACCTCATGTGATTAAAGCCATCACACAAGACTTCCCCCCACAAGTTGATGCCATCATTGAAGTGGGTCCGGGTCCCGCCGTTCTCACTCCCTATTTGAAAGAACACGGAATTCCACTTTACGCAGTTGAAATGGATAAACGTTTTAAAGAGACACTCGAAGCTGTTCTTGCTCCAGGGCATCTCATAATGCAAGATGCACTAGAAATTAATTGGGAAACTTTTTTAAAAGAGCGCGGCCACAAATCAGCTTGGTTAGTATCAAATCTTCCCTACAATGTTTCTGTCCCGCTGACCTTGGCCTTTATGCAAAGTCCTGCTATCAAACGCATGACATTGATGTATCAAAAAGAAGTTGCCGAAAAGTTTCTGCCTCGCTCTGGCAAAAACACCATGAGTTCACTGAATACTTTGGCGGGCATTTTCTTTAAAACATCCCGTGTCGTCGATGTACCACCTGGTGCCTTTATGCCTCCTCCTAAAGTCATGAGTCAGGTTTTACGTTTTGATCGACTCACTGAAAGCGCACTGCCACTCTCCGACTGGGACAATCTCGAAATTTTTATTCGTTTGGTTTTCGGTCAGCGCCGTAAACAACTGCAAGGACTTCTGAAAGATCGCATCCCTAAAGAGGCGCTTGAGAATTTTTTCCGCGAGCACTCAATTCCTGCCGGAGTTCGCGCGGAAGCATTGGAACTCAAACACGTCATCGCACTTTGGCAGCTAGACCGCGCCTGTCACATGGTTTAATCTGACGCCTGTATGAGCATTAAACTGATCGCTAAAAACAGTCGGGCCGGCTACGATTTCTTCCTGGAGGAGAAATACGAAGCGGGCGTGGTACTTCAGGGCACTGAAGTCAAAAGCCTCAGGGCCGGCAAAGCGACGCTCACGGAAGCTTTTGTCACAGTGGATGGCTCAGGCGAAGCCTGGCTGCATAATCTGGTCATTCCTCATTACACCCATGGAAATATTAATAACCATGTGGAAAACCGTAAGCGTAAGCTTTTGATGCACCGAGATGAAATAGACGACATAAACAAACGCATGGCACAAAAAGGGCTCACCCTGATCCCTACCCAGCTTTATTTCAAAGACTCACGAGTGAAATGTGAAATTGCGCTCGCTAAAGGTAAAAAGCTCTATGATAAGCGTGACGCTTCGGCTAAAAAAGACTTAGACCGCAAGCTAAGACAGGGAAATTACGAGTAACGCATGTCTATTGAACAAGAAACAGATATCCAACCACTGAGACATCTCAACCATATGAGTGAGACCCGTGTCTTTTCTCATGAAGAAGCTCTCGAACTTGTTCCACTTTTAATGATCATTACGACGCGTACAAAGAAAGAACTCAACAACTATAACGCACAGATTGCTTACTTCAAAAATCGCCAAGACAAGACGATTGAGTTGCAACAACGCATCTCACTTTCGATGCAAACTTGGTCAGACAAGATTCGTCGTTTGGGTGCCATACCTGTCGCACTTTGCAAGGTGAAGATTCCTGCAGAAACTGGCCAGTACTACTGGGAATATCCTGAGAACAAACTTTATCTAAGCTAGATAACGATACATTCCCATCAAAAGATTCTTCGCTCCTAAGAGTGTCAGCAAAACTTTTAAAACGATATCAAGTTGTTGATCAGAGATCATTTTACCAACTGGTCGGGCCAATAATAATCCTAAGAGTGAAGCCGCTATCATCAGTACCAACTCTAATTTGTAGAGCGAAAGATCCACTCCTACCGCACCTGCGTAACTACCAATGCGAGCGACATGGAGAATTAGTAAACAGGCACTTTTTGTCGAGACCATCTCTTCACGCTTGATGCCCAACTTATCAAAGAAAGGATTTAATAAGGGCCCTACCACTCCCGCGAGCATACTAAAAAATCCCGAAACAAATCCCAGCCAGATAAAGCCATTAAGCGAGAATTGCAGACGTGTGGTACGTGGTGGCTTCCACCACACGGCAGTTAGAATGAGTATTCCTAGAAAGGCCTCCATCAAATAAATGTTCAAGAGGTGAAAGCACAATCCTGCCAACCAGGCGCCAGGTAAAAGCAAGAGGGCATAGCGAATGACAACTGGCCAATGAACGCTCTTCGACCAAAAAACGACGCGTGCCCCATTTGAAGCTGTTTGCACGACACCGTGCATGGCCAAGGCTTCCAGGGCAGGAAAAAAAAGCATCAGGCCGCCCAGCACAACTGCTCCGCCCGCTAATCCCGTTAAACCAGAAATAAGCGCACCGACAATCGTAACAAAAAAAAGTGCAGCCAACGCCATTGATATCTCTTTGCTAGTAGATAGCTTTTTACCAATATAGAATGAGTAGCATGAACACCACTCTCAAGCAAAAATTTGATCAATACAAATATTTTTGCACTCAATTGAAGTTACGGGCAACCTTGCGCTGGGTGATTGGTAGTGCTGTTCTACTCGATATCTTTTCTTGTTTTTTTTTGATGGTTTGGCTCAAAGAAAATTACTTTTTTGAACGGATGCTGACTCAATACTTAGCGATTCAACAAATTGCCATCACTGATTTAGAACCTATGTTTATCAAAGAATTAATTGGAACTTTGGAAAATGCCGCAGGCATGGCGATGTTTGGCTTTCTGCTTATTAACTTTGTCTTTTATTTCTACTGCTATTTTCAGAAGAAATGGGCATCCCAGTACGTTCGCTTTTATCTACTTACTGGATCACTCATGAGTATTAGTTTTCTTATTTCGCCAAACGGCATTTCACCGTTATGGTTAATGGGAAATCTCATCTGTGTCGTTTTGTACGCCGTACTCGGCTTTTTTATTCACTTACGCTGGGAAGATTTTAATAGCAGCGGTTGGCGTATTAGTTAGCTTGCACGTAATTGATATCTGAAAACGCGAATCCAACTCCACTTTCACCCCAGCCAGTTTTCATGGTCAACTTAGCAAAGTCTCTCAGTGGATATTGAAACTGCCTCCCCCAATGATCTAACTTCACATAAGAGACATTATTAACTGTTACGACATCAGTTGCTGTGACCCAATGCAATTCCGAGCCACCTGGAACTTCAATCATAAACATAGTGGGATATTTGGGACTAGCTTTTATGGCCTGTGTAACGATGGCTTCTTGATGCTGATAAACTGCTTCTAGATTGACTTCACCATCGAGATACTTATCGATCAACGTATTGGTCTTTGTACCATGAGTGATCTTTTTTTCTTTGCATTTATTCAGCGCCAAAAAGTCATTATAGTCACTGGCCATCGTCGAGGGATGAACTCCAGGAGTCGCATCATTAAACACTCCCTCTTCCCGTGAGCATTCACCCGTTTTGCGTAGTGAGGGCGATAAACTCTGGCAGATACTATAATAAAGAACATTGGTAGCGGCCGTCTGACCACAGCGACCTTCCCATCCGCCTACTCCCCATGAATCACCCTGCTCGGCACTTAAACTAGCATCCTTACATGAGTACTCCTGCAACTGAGCATTGGCAGGA
Organism: Bacteriovoracaceae bacterium; assembly: GCA_044358855.1. Lineage (GTDB taxonomy): Bacteria > Bdellovibrionota > Bacteriovoracia > Bacteriovoracales > Bacteriovoracaceae > UBA6144. The sequence continues at coordinate 6,497 of JBIKNE010000099.1, forward strand.
ATTCTCTCCAATGCCATGCTCGAGTGAGGAGCGACATAAGTATTATCAATCGCGACAGGCTGAAAAGTGGGTGGAGTTTTCTTGACCTCTGTAGAAGTTGTGGTGGTTTTGAGAGCATTAAAATTTTTTTGTAAAGCATTACGGCAATCAGCATCAGTTGCTCCGGCCGCACAGGCACGATCGAAAGTACGAACGGCTCCATTGGCACTATAATATCCAATCGCTCGACGTTGAGCTTTATCATCTAGATAGATCGTCGTAACTGACCGACATAATTGTTGCTGAGTGTCCTTCATGGCGAGACATTTTTACCCAAGACCTGGTATTTTTTTTCTTAACTAATATCCGTGACCTTAAACAATTCACATATTTAGTTCTGCCTCAAGCTGTCATGTATCTTGCAGCTCCCCGCAGTATGGAATCGCATCAAACGATAGCTCATATTTGCAGCAAAGCTTTT
>JBIKNE010000100.1:0-6935 GCA_044358855.1 Bacteriovoracaceae bacterium
TAAGAGTGCTCATGATGTTGGTGAAGGTGGTCTCCTTATAGCTGTTGCTGAAATTTCAGTCGATCGGATGGGACATGAAATTGATGTGGAAGCAGATTGGACAGAGCTCTTCGGTGAAGGCACAGGCCATATTGTCGTGAGTTGCTCTGAGAATAAAGTTTATGACATCAAGGCGCTCATCCCTGACGCCAAAGTAATCGGCCGCACTTTTGAAGGCGGAGGTCTGCGCTTACCTAAATATTCATTGGAGCTTGTTGCTACCGAGTTAGCCGCTCACTATAGGAGGGATGTATGATTCTCGTTCTAAAAGGTGAGGGGATTAATTGTGAACGTGAGACCGCGGCGGCTTTTGCACGCCTTGGTGCTGAAGCTCGCATCATGAGTGTGCGAGAACTGCTCGCTCGTCCGAGTGAATTACTGAATGCCCGTATTTTGGCTCTCCCTGGTGGCTTTAGCTACGGAGATGAAATTCAATCAGGACATATTTTAGGATTGGCCCTCACGCAAGGTCTGAAAGACATCTGGCCTGAATTTATTAAACGCCAGGGACTTGCGATTGGAATTTGTAACGGATTTCAAACTCTCATGAAGATGGGTGTGTTTGAAGAGAAACGCACTATCTCTCTTGTTCATAACTCCCCACATGGTTTTCAAGACCGCTGGGTCAAAGTGAATGTGCGCACTTCAAAATGTATTTGGACAAAAGGCCTTGAAGGTAAAACGCTTGATCTTCCGATTCGTCATGGCGAAGGCCGCGTGTGGAGCCAAGAAACATCTTTTGAGACCCTCGATAACTTGGGTCAAGTGGCGTTGGTTTACTCTCAAGATGTGAATGGCAGTATGGGTAAAATTGCCGGCCTAACTGATCCTACCGGCCAGATTTTAGGTCTTATGCCACATCCAGAAGCTGCGCTTGAATCGTGGCTAATGCCCGATGCGCTGACCCCTCAAGCTCACGAACTTAATACGCAAATTTTTAAAAACGCCGTTGAATTTGTTTCAGGAGCAAAATCATGATTGATTTATGGCCCATTCGCACAGCTCTACTGAGTGTCACGGACAAGACAGGTCTTGAATCTCTGGCACGAGGACTTCATCAGCGTGGGGTGCACATCATTTCTACCGGTGGCACCGGCAAGATGCTTAAAGAGTGGAGTATTCCTTTCCAAGATATCACTGAGTTTACCGGTCACCCCGAAGCTTTCAGTGGACGGATGAAGACAATTTCTTTTGCCTGCGCTTCAGGACTTTTGTTTCGTCGCCAAGATCCCAGTGATGAGTTGGAAGCAGCTCAATTAGGAATTAAGGCCATTGATCTTGTTGTTTGCAATCTCTATCCTTTTGAGAAAGTGGCTGCCGAGAAAGCCGATGAGCCTGTTCTTGTAGAGAATATCGACATTGGTGGCCCGTTAATGATTCGTGCCGCGGCTAAAAACTTTGCCTCAGTTTCAGTTCTCACTGATCCCGCTCAATATGAAAGCTTCTTAGCAAGCTTAGTTTCATTTCAAGGTCAAACCACCTTTGCTCTCCGCCGTGAATTAGCCGCTCGCGCCTTTGAGCGTATCGCTCAATATGATGTCGCTATCGCTCAAACTCTTGGTGAGCGCATCCTAGGTGATAAACAAGAAACACGCTTTATTGCTCTCACCAACGCTCAACCTCTTCGCTACGGTGAAAACCCTCATCAAAAAGCGACGGTCTATGAATGGAAAAATTCTCAAGGGGCCACCATCAAGTCGGCCCGCATTCTGCAAGGCAAAGAACTCTCATCCAACAATATGCTTGATGCCGATGCAGCTTGGAAGGCCGCCAGTGATGTACAGAATTTAATGGGTAAAGGTTGTGCCGCGATTGTTGTTAAACACGGTAATCCGTGTGGCATGGTTCATGCGAGTTCAACCAAAGTTGCTTTAGAGAGAGCCTGGGCCGGTGATTCGGTCAGTGCCTTTGGTGGCATCATTGCTCTTACCCAAAAAGTAGACGCAGAAATCGCTACATTCTTTAATGAAAAATTTATTGAAATCTTGATGGCACCAGAATTCACGCCAGAAGCGATGCAAATTCTCGCTACCAAGAAGAATGTGAGAGTCTTGGAGTTACCAGTTTTAAGTGCTGATAAAAAAGAAATGACACTGCGGAGTTTCTGCGGAGGCGTTCTTTATCAAGAGGAAGACGAAAAACTTTCTACTGAACTCAAAACAGTCACAAAAGTCAGTATGACTAGCGCAGATAAGCAAACTTCATTGTTTGGTGTATTGTGCGCTAAGCACTTAAAGAGCAATGCTATCGCTTTAGTGCGTACTGAAAATGGCGTGACTGAATTAGTAGGCACTGGCATGGGTCAACCTAATCGTCTCGATTCATTTTTGCGCTTGGCCCTCCCTCGCATGGTAGAAAAAGATATTAAGCCAGAATCAGTGATTATGGTTTCAGATGCTTTCTTTCCCTTCGGCGATACCGTTGAAGTAGCTGCCAAGGCAGGAATTAAGCGTATTGTTCAACCGGGTGGCAGTATCCGTGACGATGAAGTTTTTGCTATGGCGGATAAGTATAATGTTGCGATGGTTTGTACCGGTGAGCGACACTTTAGACACTAAGAGGCGTTATGGATTACAAAAGTGCAGGCGTTGATATTGATTTAGCGGACAAGTTCGTTGAACGCATCAAGCGCATGGTGGGAACAACTCATAATGACCGAGTGGTTTCAGGTGTGGGTGGTTTTGCTGCTCTTTATCGCATGGACGAAAAGAGACTTCTCGCTGCAAGTACAGATGGAGTGGGGACAAAAATTAAATTGGCGATTGAAACCGGCGTGCATGACACTATTGGAATTGATCTTGTTGCCATGTGTGTGAATGATTTGATCTGCACCGGCGCGCGCCCCATGTTTTTCTTAGATTATTTTGCCAGTGGAAAACTAGAACTCGAAACAGGCGTTTCAGTTCTGAAGGGAATCGTGGAAGGATGCCGCCAAGGACGCATGGCCTTGATTGGCGGCGAAACAGCAGAAATGCCCGGCATGTACGCCAGTGGTGACTACGATCTCGCAGGTTTTTCTGTTGGCGAAGTTTTTCAACAAGACTTGATTGACGGCTCAACTGTTGCCCCAGGGCAGACTCTCATCGGCCTTGCTTCCAGTGGCTTTCATAGCAACGGATATTCCTTAGTTAGAAAACTTTTAGAAAAAAACAAAAGTCTGATGCTCGAAGCTCTGACTCCCACGCGTATTTACGTCGAATTGATTCAAGGTCTGACTGAGCATATGGGAAGTGAACTTACTGGTATGGCGAATATCACCGGTTCAGGATTACTGAATGTCCCTCGTATGAATCTCTCTCATAGTTATGATGTGAGCTTTATGCCAGAAGGCAGTGAGCTTCCCAAGGCGATTTATGAACTGACTAAAGACTCAGGTCTCACACAAGCGGAGCTGTGTCGCACCTTTAATATGGGTGTGGGTTTCGTGATAGCAACGAGTAATCCTGAGAAAGCGATGAGCTGGCTTAAGGCCCGTCAGGAAAAAGCTTGGGTAATGGGTATGGTTTCTAACAAAGAAGCAGGCGAAGTTTATCTTAAGGGTGAAAAACTCTAAACATCGCGGGCCATGCAGATTTTTTAGGAACAACTGTCGGCATCACCGATTGAAAAAGTTCGCGCGACCAGCGACACAACTCAATAGCTTCAGATTGTTCACCTAGCTCTGGATTGATTTCCACAATCTCACTTGAGACGACTCGGCGTTCACTAGCGACCCACGAAAAAACTTGTTCAATATGCGTGGGATGAATTCCACCAGGCACACGTGTACCCGTGGCCTCGATTAAATTTGAATCAATGGCATCAACATCAAAACTCAAATGAACAGGGCATTTCTTGTGGGGATCCATGCGATTCAATTCACGATTAAGAATATGTTTGAATGTTGGGCCATGCACTTCTTCTGGAGTTATCCAGGCGATATCGAGTTCTTCGAGTAACATGCGCTCGAAAGGATCCACATCTCGCACACCAATATAAAGAAGCTGTTGCGGACGAATAGTTTTGCTTACCCACCACGGCTTTCCTTCTTGTGCTCCGAGGAGCCAAGAAAGAGGCATGCCGTGCATATTTCCAGTGGGAGAGCTGGAAGGAACATTCACATCAGCATGAGCATCAATCCAAATCACAATCATATTGGGGTAGTGATGAAGTAGTCCGTGAACACTTCCTAATCCTTGACCATGGTCACCGCCCATTAAAAAAAGCTGACGACCAGAAAGATCAAGGCCTGCAATTGTATTCGACAATTCTCTCGCATGATCAATAGCAGCCGATCGACCACTGTAGGCCGGAGCTGCTACATCGCCCAGATCCTGCCAGCCCATGGGGGTAAAAATATCGGCATTCACACTTCTGAACAATTCAGGCGCCAGCGAGACACCCTTACGGGTTTGTCCGGCATGAAATGGAACACCGAGAAATAAAGGATCGAACATTGATGACCTCATGAAAAAGCTTAATCATTGTGATACTCGACGTCCGTGAGAAGACGGTTAAGAATGTGTGAAGGTGCGATAAGGATTTATTAGTAATTGTCTCAAGTATATTTATAAGCAACCGAAATGAGTCGAATGCAAAAAAAGCATATCTATGTTTCTAAACCACCTGATGAAAATGGCCATATCGATTATGGACCAGTCGACGATGCGACTTGGGCCAAACTTTATGCTCGCCAGATCAAGCATATCCAAAACAAGGCGTGTGACGATTATATCAAAGGCATAGAACTTTTAGGTTTTAGTGCGAATCGCATTCCTCAGCATGAGGAAGTCACAAAACGCTTGAGTGGTCATCATGGTTGGGGAGTGGAGCAAGTAGCAGCGCTCATTCCGGCCAGTGAGTTTTTCACTCTATTGGCGAATAAAAAATTTCCTGCCGCCAGTTTTATTCGCCTACCGGAAGAACTCGATTACATTATGGAGCCAGATATTTTTCATGAGTTCTTTGGTCATTGTCCGCTATTAACAAATAAAGCTTATGCGGAATTTATGTATGCCTTCGGCAAGATTGCACTAGAAGCAAAACCTAAGGATAGAGTGCAATTGTTTCGCTTATTCTGGTTCACGATTGAGTTTGGTTTAATCAACACACCTCAAGGTCTTAGGGCCTACGGTGGTGGAATACTTTCATCGTTTGGTGAAACCACTTATGCCCTTGAATCAAGCGTGCCCGAGCGGCTCGCCTTTGATCCAGTCGAAGCCCTTAGAACCCCGTTTCGTATCGATATCTTGCAACCTATCTATTTTGTGATTAATTCTTTCGATGATCTCTTTCATTTGATCGATCAAGATCTGCACAAGCTCCTGGCCACCGCGCGGGCACTGGGCTCACATGCACCTAAGTTTCCGCCGAAAGAATAGCGTTATTTCAGGCAGTTAGGCCAAATAAGTGGCCTCTCTTCTCATCAAGTTCATTCAGTGAATCACCGATAAGTTAGGCCATGGGGAAGTGGTTTGGGATCATATTTTTGGTCTATTCGTCTGTTGCGTTCGCAGCAGTTCAAAAGCTTGAAACAACACACGGAAAGATTTTTGTGCCAGTTCTGACCAATTGGGAATTAGGCCGCGATATGTTCGGCATGCCTTTTATTTATTTTTCTCCTCGCAGTAATGGCCAGCGCTCCAATATCAGTCTCACCGCGACCGGTGTAGATGTAGAGATTAATTTGGCCGATATGGCGAAGAATCCTGATGCATTTAAGATGCTCAAACTCAGTTGGGCCAAAGAAGTCGATGCCACTCCCGGTGCTTTTATACCTTACAAGAGTTGGAAGAATGATCATGGACATACAGTTCATGAGATTGGTTTTGAGTATGCCCATATGGGCAAGAGTTATGTAGAAAAAAGTTTTTATGTCGATTGTCGAGCGCGCTTGATTTATTTGAAGTCACTGCGTCTCGAGCAAAATGCCATTCATGAGACCGATTTTAAGAAAATCGTACAAGACCTGGATTGCGGACTGTGATGCAAAGAACACTTAGCCTTGGGCTGGCATTAGTGATGTTGATGACATCACTGAGTAGCAATTTAGCTTGGGCGGCGGCCAGTAAAAACTCATTAGATCTCGCTGCCAATTTTAACATTGAGCGTGATTGCCCAGAGGGCAAATGTGTAGAGGACATGATCGGGTTAGTCGAAGCGAAGACTGTGCAGGCCCGCCAAGACAAGTGTCTTCCTCCGCAAGGCACTAAAGATGAGAATGCGTGGTTTGAAGCAAACCCTATGAGCATAGAGTGCTTTAAACTCGTTAAAGAAATTGAAGAGTATTATGGACGCTTAGAAAAGATTCAAGCTCATTTCTCAGGTCTGATTGTTGAAAATGATGAAATTGCCTGTAAAGAAGAGAAGGACGCAGCAGCTCTGAATCTTGCGAATCTCAGAGCCATCGATGCGGCTAACGCCGCGGCAAGTTGTTCAGAGGCCCGTAAAAAAGAAATTTGGAATAAGTGCGCTGCAGATGCGGGTTGTGTAATGGTTTCTAGCGCTCTTACAGTCGCGGGTCCTTTTGCCAAACATTTTATCCCAAAAGCGATGGCCAACAAAGGTTGCAGCGCTACTAATGATAACTGTCTCAAGCAGTTGGCGTTGGGTTTTGTTAAAGCGGTTTTCAGCTTCTTCGAAGGAGCTTGGGGACTTCTTAAAATGGCGGGCAATGGAATTGCCGATGCAGGTAAGAATTTTTGGGGATGGGTCAGTGGTGCTGAAAAGAAATCATCAACTGCTCAATTGGCAGCCGCTCAGGCTTCGGAAGAGGAAGGCTTCTTTCAACAATTAAAAAATGACTTCAGTGGCACGATGGCAAAAGTGTGGACAGGACTAATTGCGGCAATAAAGCATTGGCTGGCGAATAGTATGTTCTGTCAGGAATGGTCAGGCGTCGCTCAGTTTAGTGAATG
>JBIKNE010000101.1:0-6897 GCA_044358855.1 Bacteriovoracaceae bacterium
CCTACAAAAGCGCCAATATTATCTTCTCCACGCACGACAGGATTGATGAGAATGAGTGCACGAATTGAGCCAGAGGCACTAAAGGCGCGGAAAAATCCCATGTCATCTTCTTCTGAATCAAAACGGAAATTAGAGATGCTGCGACCTAGGCCATGAAAGGTTCCACCGAAATATTGTATTGTTAAAAAATTACAACTGCCATCAACCGAAGCACCTAATGGCAAAAAAGTCGAGCCGTCTTTTAAGCAGGCATGATAGGGCGTGAGTCCTACTGATCCGGCCTTGACCCAAGGAAGTAGATCGAGATTTGCTAAAAGAGCGACGTTATCGCCACTGTGTGAAGCGAAGTTTTCTTGCCAGTGACGCAATTGATTTAAGTTACAAAGGCCATAGGGAGCGCCAGCAGTTCCCATGCCGATTTCATTGATCGCAGTGGTCGTGGCATTAGCAGCAGAACAAATCGCACTGTCGTTAAACTGTGCGTAGGTTGAAACAAAATTTGGGCCATCTTCAATCATGCGAAGCGTGTTGTTCCCAAAAGTAGCGCGCACCACGCCGCGTGCTGGATTACAAACGGCGGCCGGATAACCAAGAGCGACCAACGGGAAAAAGTAGGCTGGCTTAATCGCAGGAAAGCGTTGGTTAATGGCAGTATAGCTACCTGCGTTTTCACAACCTGAACCTAAGAACTGATTGTTAGGAACGAAGTTTGCTCCAAACTGATCACCACCTTGAATACCCACTTTTAACGAGCCGATGACGGCACCACGTGGGTTTTGATCAGCGATGTTAAAGTTACAGTTTTCAGAAGGAGAAACGAATGACTGGATATCTGTACGACAGGCCTTCATATTGGTGATACGAAAAGCAGGATCAGCTCCTGAATCATCTGGTGTGAGCATGTTAAGTGTGCCATCAAAACATTTAGCATTGGTCATCACCAACGGAATGGCGGTAGGCGAGCCATCGAGAGAAACAGTTGAATAAGCACAACGAACTTTTCCAGCAAGCGCCACTCCACCTTCCCACGCCATCGCAAGAAAATTCCATGAACCGTTGGGGAGTGGCAGACTGATGGTATCTGTTCCGTCAGTCAGTACGCGGGCGAATTTTTCACCTTTAGTACTCTGGCCTGTGATAACGATTTGGGTAACTTGATTTCCACCAACGCTAAGTCCACCGAAGGTGACTTTCAGGCTCGCTGAAGTTTTGCCACCAGGGCCGGAGCATGCCGCCAAGAGACTCAAAAGCACTAAGAATAAAAGTGAGGTTTTCATACTTAACTCTTCGGAATTTTTGTTGTTAAGATGAGTCTAATCCTCAACTGGAAAACGGTTTTTTTATATGCATAATCCATTACTTAGCAGGCTTTTCTCGCTAGCACTTTTCGCCTTTCTGCCCATCTCTTTGGTCAGTGCCCATACTGATCTGTGTGGGCTCAAACAAAAGCGTGCGGGAAATGTAACCAAAGCTGATTTTTCTCAAACTCTCAGAAGTTTTAAGCGAGTGTTCGCGAGCTACTCTGAACGTGAGGGAAGAGAGCTCGAATTTTTCTCTGACTGGAACGAAGATTGGGCGCAGGCCTTTGCCCGTCGTTGGGAAACGGATCAAGTCATCGTTTATGGTGGCATCGCTCGCATAAATGGAAGCACAGTTGATTCTTTCGCTCTCATTTTGTGTCATGAACTCGGCCATCTTTATGCCGGTGAGCCTTTTAGTGATTCACATAATCGCATGGCGGTGGAAGGCCAGGCGGATTGGTGGGCGACCATGGAGTGTTGGGAAAAAATTATTCCTGAGCTTCCTCTTCGTGAGGGAAGTACGACAGAGCGAGGATTTGTTGCTTCACTGATTGTCGCGAGTTTTTTTGCTGAGAATAGAAATTTGCCAGCGCCTCGTATCGAGACGCCGGATCAAACGATTGTGAATGTGATTAATCGCACGCATCCTGAACCACAGTGTCGCCTGGACACTTTTGTGGCGGGATTACGTCAGGAGAGTCGTCCGCTTTGTTGGTTTACTGCAGCGGCTGAATAGATTGTACATCGAGTGTGTTCGACTGAATCGTACCCGTTTGTGGGTAGCCACTGCCGTATGTTCCACCGTAAGAGCCACCGTAGGTGTTGCCACTATAGCCGCTCAGTGATGCTGTCACTGTGACTTTGTAGTAGCGACCGAGTGAGTCTTGTTTAATAGGTGGAGTAGGCCACTGGCCGTAGAACATAGCATTTAATGATTGCCAGACTTGCGGTGCAGTCCCTTGACCAATTTGGTAGGTACGTCCGCCGGCGACAATCGTTGGGTAGCTTGATTGAGTTCCAGGAATCACCACCACAGCAGCGGTAGTTGTTGGCACTCCATATGAGCTTCCAAAGACGTTTGAGCTGCTGCCTTTCTTGTCGCTGTCTTTACCACAAGCAACAAATAGAGTGAGCATAGCAAGGAACAGAATTTTCATAAAATCTCCCGTCCAGGCCTATCGGTTTTTATTGAGAAGACCTTGAGGGGTAGGTATGATGCCTTTAGACACCCTATAGTTTAACTGGATAAAACGGGGACTTCCTAAGTCTCTGATCTTGGTTCAAGTCCGAGTGGGGTGGCCACTTCATCTGAAAATCATTCATCTACTTCGTCGCTCAGTCTCTCTCTTGTGCGGCATAGGATTAACCTATGCCTCCGCGCTCGCTCCTTTGCTCCTAGTATCTGAACGATTTTGAGATGAAGTGAGTGCTAGAAATTTCGTTTTAGAACTAGTTGCTAAAAGAGGCGACGTTTTCTTTTCTTAGGCTTTTGCATATGCCAAATGGTGAAAGAGTTTATTGGCTTTTAACCAATTGGAATTGTATGAAGAAAGGTCATTATATTGACCATGGTCAAAATAGTGCCTATAATAAGGCTAAGCTGATTGAGGCAGTTAAGACAAAAAACGGTCTTGAGATCGAAATCTGGGATATTGATTTTCAGCATGCTTTAGAGGGCCATCCGGAAGTGACGCTTGAGAGGATTCGGGTAACATTAAAAAATCCAATGAAGGTTATTCAAAGCAAGAGAAGTAACCGAGTCTGCCTCTTTTATAAGCTAGAGATTGCAGTCCACCCAGATTTTGGCAAAATCTACTTCTGTGTTGTTGTGGGTGTCTTAGGTGAAGGGAAAGGTAAGCTGGAAACAGCTTATGAAACGACAGTTATAAAGTTAGGGACGACTTTGTATGACAAGGAGAGGGTTAAATGATCATTAAATACAATCGTGATACGGGACTCATGTATATTCATTTTTTCTCTGGAGTAGCAAATATTCAGATACGGACATCAAAAAAAGATATTTTTAAGTTCGTTGCGAAGGCTAACAAAGATCAGATCGTTGGTTATGAGATCGAAGCTGCTGATAAAAATTTGGATTTTGTTCTTAATAAAATTGGCCTGAGTCGTAAACAAAAGTTGGCCGTGTGCATGTGTTTTATTCGTGAGAAGCACAAGAAAACTCAGAAAGAGTTTTCGACGATCATTAACGTCAGTGAAGGGACTTACAAAAGTATCGAACGTGCAGAGCACAATATCTCTTTTGATATTTTGGACATAATTTATAACCAGTTTAAGACTGAGCCAGTTTTGCAGCATGTGTTTGGGTAGTTTTCTATTAACGAGGCTAGTATTCGGCAATAAAACCTAATTCCTATTAATATAGATCCCTTCAACCTCGTTGTAGCGGTTGTAGGGTACTTTGATACTTCCACCATCACAGATGAGAGTTCGCTCTTCGGTATAGTGGTGACCTGAAGTAAGTACGGTTGCTTTTTTATGTTCACATTTTTTGGATGACCAACGTTTTTCGACATCCATGATGTACAGCGATTTTCCTGAACTTGTTGGAAAATACGCCAGCGCTTTTACTTTGTTACTTGTGGTAATGCCGATAATCCAACTTTGAAACTTTGTTGTTTGAGAGTAGTAGAGCCATGACTTTTGGTTAGCATTTGGCCCAGATACTATATCTACAGGTGATCCAAGCAGTGAGATAATCTTTTCTCCATCCCACGATGATTGATATTCTTCTAGTATGTCCCAGAAGTTGGTCTTCTGTACTGAAACCTTTTCGAAGAGAGAACAAGAGATGAGAAGTAAGAGGGTGAGGTATTTCATTTTATTAAGTTCTCCAGGCACTTCAAGATTGCGGGTGAGTCTTTGAGCTGTGACTTTTCATGGATAAATAGTTCAACACTATTTGTGAAGTATCCCGTGTCTCAAATTTTAGATCAATAGTTAAGTTGCTACGTTCGTATTGGCGATTCTACGATGTGGGTAGTAGGCATTCGTAACCCAATACCAGACGGGTTTGATTCAAGAAAGAATTAGTTTCTCAATAGAAGATCTAGGTACTGGCTTTCGCACCTAATCTATAACTATATTCAGGCCCTTATTAAAAACACCGATTATGTGTTATAATTGTTATAACAACATGACCGGAAGGGTGGGATGCGTTTGAAACTGCAACAAATTGGAAATTCTGTCGGGGTAATACTTCCTAAAGAAGAACTCACTCAGCGAGGCCTGGCGGTCGGCGATACGATCGAGCTTGAATTACTTGATGACCCATTTTGGGACTCTCTCAAAAAACATAGCAAAAAACAAAGAAGGTCGATTGATAAGAAAGAGGCCTTAAGCGATGACGATTTTAAAGAATGGGACAAGCTATGAAGCCGGGCGATGTTGTTCATTTGAATTGGAGCCCTCAATCAGGCAATGAGATGGCGCATAAGCATTATGGAGTTGTCTTAAGTGTCGAGGTGTTCAATAAACATTTACCTCGGATCGTGGTGGCTCCTATTACGAGTAAGGCCCATGCCGAGTTCGGCCCTTTGCGTGTTCCCGTGCAAACCCTCAAGAAAAAACTCAAAGGCTTTATCTGTCTGGATCACATTCGCTCACTTGACCCCGCCGCTCGAGGAGTTGAACTTACGAAGGATGAGTTGACGCTTGATTGTCGGACTCAATGCAAGACGGTTATTAAGAAGATTTTTGGGGTTTAATTGGTGACGGGTTAAGTCTAGATAAAGTCTTTAGTAGCAAGTGTCTAATTTGTCGCGCTGATCTGCCACGAGATATGATCTGCAAGATTCCTTGTTTGATGAAAATGGCGTCATACAGTTTAACCCCACAACTCGCGGCACTGAATTACGTCGCTTAGAATTATTGCCATTAGTTCTCCCAACCTAAATATTTCTGGCCTGTTTATCTTTTCCAACGAACCTCATAAAGTTGCATAGAATTGTCATACTTATAGGTAATTCCCAGATTGGTACACAGACCCGAATCTATCATTCCTACTGAGTGGCCCAATGACGTCATTTCTGATTTTTGCTTCCATTGACAGGGAATACGTTTAAGTAATTCTTCGAGCTCGGTTTTCGAAACGAATGTAAACTGCTCTTCAAGATGGCCCTCAGAATCAAAAAAATGAACGCTATCAATGCCGTTTTGAGGAGCGAGGAGGTGGTAGGCGATGCCATTAGTCCTGGCATCGGAATACTTTCCGAAGGCTTTAACAACATCCTCTTTGGTCGCACTGCTTTTCCAAAGCTCATGCATGCGGATAGACTTTGTTTCCCACTTAGATGGGACAAGGGTACATGCTAGAACACAAAAAAATGAAAGGAATATGAGACGAATCATTTGAGTCTTTCCTTGAGGAATTTGTGAATCGAAGGGTAAGCTTTTGGATAGCTCTTTGGAGCTTTAAAAAATTCTTCGACATGGTTGGTGAAGTCTTCTTCTTCACCAATCGCAGAGTCCGGTTGTATTAGGTTCTTTGGAGGATTCTTAAAGACTTGCCTCTTTTCAAAACTAATCTCATAAGTCCATCCGGAGAGGGTTCTGAAGATGTCGATATCTGAGGGAGAAAGTTTTTTATAAAGATGGTGAGCACTTTCATGAGTAATGATAGCAGCTTTGTTTTGTTGGGAGAAAAAAAGATCATAAAGAATAATAGACCCATAGGTGACCTCACTACGTGAAGGGTTGTCTATTGTGTCTGAATTTATTGCACGAAAGAATTGATACCTATTTATTTCTGTCCAGGCCGGGAGAGTGGGTAAAAGGCGAAGGAGTATCTCCATTTCTTTCCTAGTCCAGGGTTTGAACACTTCTTTATGAGGCCAACCTTTGATGGGATCATTTCGAAACTGTTTAATGTAAGTGTCAGCTCCCTTCCATTTTTCCCGGCAATGCTCTTTGCGGGGATGCTTTCTGACGATATGAGTCTCTCTTGGATACTGGGATATTGTTGAACCTTTAATCGGTATTTGCCACCATTCACATTCGATTGCCAATCCATGTGATGAAAAAAGTGTGATAACAAGTAATAAATTAAACTTCAAAAATTTCACGAAGACCTTCTTTCCAATCTAGGACTCTAATGCCATCGACTTCACGAGGAATTTTCTCTAAACATAGGAGATACTTTTTTGCAGATTTAAATGAACTTGCAAGACCCTGAAGTGCTGAAAGATGGTCTTCATGAACTTTAGCTGTTGATTTGATTTCTACGAGGATAACTTCTTTTCGGTTTTTTTCGATAATCAAATCAATTTCTACACCCGATCCAGTTCTCAGATAAGAGAATTTCCAATTTTTTTCAAAGTATTGATTTAAGCGGAAAAACTCACATATAACCATTTGTTCAAATAATTTTCCATATTCAAATGTTGATGGAAGAAGTTCTTGGTTGATCTCTTGAGAAATGGCACGAACAACGCCGCAGTCAAAGAAATAAAACTTAGGCGCTCTTCTCTGTCTTTCCCTGACAGATTTTGAGTAGGGCTCGAGAAAATATCCCAAAAGTGTATCTGCAAGAATTGAGAAGTAACGCTCAACACTTTTTGCATTGATGCCAGCTTCCTTG
>JBIKNE010000102.1:0-6885 GCA_044358855.1 Bacteriovoracaceae bacterium
TATGCGCGTCATCTGCAAAAACTAACTATTGAAAAAAGATTGCTCTTTATGGCCTTAAAGTGGGGGCGCACCTTCTCACCTAGCTACAATAGTTTTTTTACTGGTTTTGCAAAGTGGCAGTCACAAGAATTTGAGTGTGAGATCAAATCTGCTACAAAGCGACTCCATTTCTTGATTTATATTGTGGAGAGAATTTTAGTGATTCAACAAACTATGAAGGTAGACCGCTTTTACCGTCAGGGCCTAGAATGGCGAGTATGGAATGCCATCAAAAGATGAAACTATGAAACAAACCGCCTTGATTGTGCATATCTCTGATATTGGCGACATTATCTGTGGTTCGGTGGTGCTGGATTCTTTAGTAGATCAAGACTTTGAAGTCTCAATGCTAGTGCCAAAGGCTTTACCGCCTTTGTTTAAAAATGATCCGAGAATCAAAAATATCTATTCTGTTGAACAAGTCCCCACACAAAAATTTGATTGGATCTTTGATCTGACTTCCGACAGTAAAAGCCGCAAGCTCATGCGCAAGCTTCAAGGTAGTAAAAAAGTTGGCCGAGTTAAAGATCTCTGGCAAAAATTACGTCACTGGGTGACCTACCACAAGATGGTACCTAAGATGCTTAATCATCATATCGTCGATGATTATTATCCTGTGATTCGTTTGATGGGGGATGAGTTTTCGCGCATTCCTCAACTCAAAACTCAAGTCTCACGAATTGAGAAGACTGTGGGGATTCACTTTGGCGCTCATAATGCCAAACGAGTGATTCCGATTCATCTACTTAAATCAGCGATAAGTTTTTTACATGAACAAGGTTTTGTCATTCATCTCTTAGGTACCGAGAATGAGATGGCACAAGAAATTCTTCGTGAGACCAACAATATCCCACGCTATGGAAAGCGCTCACTTGGGGAAGTAAAAGATCTGCTCGCCAGTCTCTCGCTCTTTATTGGCGCCGACAGTGGACTCTTACATATCGCTGCCGCTCTTGAAACTCCCGCAATTGGCATTTATGGTCCGAATGTCGTTCGACGTTCTGGCCCCAAGAATAAGTCGGTGAGTTTTTTTGAAAAAGACCTCCCCTGCCGTCCTTGTAATCAAAACGTGGAATGTCCCATCAATGTTGAGTGTATGCGTACTTTGCAAGGTGATGATCTCGTCAGTGAAATCAAAAAAAGGCTCATGCTATGAATGTGTCTAAAACACTTAAAAAGAAAGCTCCGCGCCTTAAAGATGAAAAATTTGCCAAGGCAAGAATGGAGCCTCTCAAAATGCTCATGCTGCGTTTTCAGCAGGCGGCTTTTGTTACAGGTCAGCGAGTCGTTATTATATTTGAAGGTTTTGATGCTGCTGGAAAAGGCACCTGCATTCGTCATCTCACAGAATCACTTGATCCACGCAGTCACACAGTTGTTCCTATCGGAAAACCCTCTGAGCGTGAACTTGGGCAACATTATCTGCAACGCTTCTGGAAGAAGTTGCCAGACAAAGGGCATATCGTCGTGTTTGATCGCAGCTGGTATGGCCGTGTGTTAGTAGAAAAAGTGGAAGGCTATGCCACCCCCAAACGCATCAAAGAAGCCTATAGTGAAATCAACCAATTTGAAAAAATGCTTCGAAATGATGGCATCATTTTGGTGAAGATTGTTTTAGTCGTTTCAAAAAAGGAACAAATGGCGCGCTTCAAAGCTCGCTTAGAAGACCCATTCAAAAGTTGGAAAATCACTGACGAAGATGTTCGCAACCGTAAACGCTGGGATGATTATGTAAGGGCCAGCGATCAAATGATTGAGAAATGCCCTGGTTGGTATGTAATTGCCAGCGACGATAAACCTTATGCTCGTTTGAAAGTATTACAGGCCGTCACTCAAGAGCTGATGGAACTCAAGAAATTTATTCCACACAAAAAACGTACCAAACGACTTGATGATCTGGCCAAGCAGCTTTTGGCGTCATCGTAGATAGGTCATCACTCCAGTCCAAAAGCCCATGAGTATTGTCATGATGCTGGCGAGCTTGATGATAATCTCATTAGTCATCGACTTCATCTCAAGGCGAACAAGTTTGAACTCGCCGTTCATCTCAGAACGAACCAGCTTAAACTCATTTTTCACTTCTTCGCGAAAGATCTGCGCCTCTGAACGAATGAGGCTAATCTCTCGTACAAGATCATCTTTAGTGGCAAATTTATCATCCATCGCATCCTCCATGGTCTGCACGACTTCTTCGGCTTGAGCGCGCGCAAATCCCACTTTCTCTAGTCTCTGAGTATACACCAATGTTTGCATTACTTTTCTCCTGATCGGTTAAGTTAATCGATCGCCTAAGAGCAAAGCACGGGCCAAATAGGATGAGGTTTAAGTGAAGGAATTATTTCGCGGATGGAAATAATTTCCATCCGACCCGAGACTTTTAAGCAAAGACTAATTGGTAGCGCTTTTGAGCGGCCAGACTGACGGCATACATGAAACCAATCCAGGTGGCGTTATTGGCATCAAGAATAACTTCGAACTGGGCTTCAAATGCTACGGCGACAAAAAACGGCATCATCACTGCTCTGATTACACCACCAGCGCGCCAACACTCCCACACCCAAGTACAGAAAGCGATCAGGAACAAAATCATCCCAATGATGCCCGTACCGGCCGCAACTTCTAAGAGCACATTATGAGAGTGATTATTTTTGTACTCTTTGCGAGGCAGATCGTACTGATTCTTAATGCGCTCGACCTGCGTATGGAAATTGCCATGTCCCCAACCTAAAATCGGGCGCTCTTCAATCGCTTTAATCGCAGCTAACCATTGTGAGCGGCGAGTTTGATCGGAGCGGTTTTGTGAGGTCTTAAGAATTTTGATATTCGAAGCCAGGCGCTCTTTGAAAAAATAATTGTAAGTTAAGTAGCCCATGCCTAAGAAACCTAATAACAAAGCAGCATAACCGGCCTTACGATTCCAATAAAACAGTATCACCGGCACACTTAAAAGCAGTGCACCTTGAGCACCTCTTGCCTGGACAAACAAAACACTCATCACTAGACCTGCAATTCCAAGAATCGACCATGGAGTACTGAGCCAGCTTTTAAATTTATCTTTTTGAAAAAATAAACTCAGCCACACCACTAACACCATGGCCGAGCCATAACTGTAGCGCATCGTCTCAGTGAGCGGACGGGCCTTCCAGCGACCAGTGATCACCACTTGATAAGCGCAGTAGAGACCTAAACCGAAAACAACCAAAGCAAATAAAATCACCAAGCGCGACTTGGTATTATCGCTGACACGTTTGAGCCACACACCAATCGGAAAAATTCCAAGCGAAGCGTAGATGAAATACTTTACCTTACCTAAGTTTTTAGTAGGACGCGGAATATCGCTCCAATTCGCTAGCACTGAAATCAGTGCTACTGCTGCAAACGCCAACATCCACCAACTGCTGGCCGGCAGTTGAAAATCACGACCTACGGCGCGCCAAAAATAAAATGCCAGTGGAATGGCAAAGAGCACCTGAAATCCACCTTGGACTGTGACGGAGGTGAAAGTTCCCACCAGAAGAAAAACCACAGCAATAGTGATGATCGTGCTCATGCGAGGATGGGTGAGTGACATAGAATTCCTTCGATGAATCTATGATTTCAGATTAGGGCCGATCAGTCGAGAGTCTTCCCTCTTCCAATAGTTGTGTAATCATGAAGCCTTTAAATCAAATTCTATTTTGTCATAACCCACTATCGGTCGATTCAAACTACGATTCTCTCGTGTCGTCTTATCAAAGCGAATCACACCATAAGATTCAAAGAGATTAAGGATTTTATTGAGATTTGATTGGTCTTTTTTCATCAGCTTAGCCAAATGATACACGGAGTCAGGTTTCATCGTTTGAATACAAATCAAAACATCGATATTTTTAATAAATTTATTGAAGTCCTTTCTATCATCGAAGGAGACTTCAAAATGCTTTTTAAAATTTCCAGTATGCGCTTTTTTTAGTGCACGCTTAAAATCGTTCAGAACATCACTCGTCGGTTTGAACGAAACAATTAGTTTTTTCATAACTTAACCCCTAAATGCTTGTGAACCAATACTTTGAAGTCATCAATCAGCTTCGCTTCATTCGAATACTCGTAAGGAAACTCCGCTGAATTTAGATGGTAATGATCCCCCTTAGGGAAATGATTATCCATCAGTACTCGTTCCGCATTGAAAGTATTAACCAATATCAACGAGTACTTAACACCATTTGAGTATCTTTTATCCTCGACATGCCAAATACAAAGCTCCAGAAGATAAATTTCTTCAACTTTTTGGCATTCATAGAAGGTCAATTCTGCACGTCCCACGCATACTCCTCATTACAATACATCAGATATAGGTTTAAATCAACCTACACAGGGGATATTATAACTTCTTGAAATGCCCTTTGGTCGAATCAAAGGTTGGCAAAATAACTGAAAATCCTAAGTTGAAACACGATTAATAGAATTGTACAGTTTGAACCTGGCACTATTTGGTAAAGACTAGATTGTTTTATGGTCAGAAAATCGGCATCATATCCAAGTGAAAAAGAACTTAAAACTCCTCCTCCCCACGCTTGTGGCGGTATTTATCGTCCAGTTTTTGCTGGTGCGCTTTTACGTGGGATCGGCCAATAAAGAAGCGGCGAAAGTTATTGGAGATATCGATACCAGCATCCCCCACCCCTCTTCGAAATATGACGCCAAAGAAGTCGTGCAAGTGGTGCTCTATGCCCTTCGCCATAATGATTCGCCAACAAAAGATTCGGGTCTGAGGGCCCTTTGGCAATTCATGACTCCCAGACTTAAAACACAATTGCGAGACAAAGCGCTAGTGCGACCGTTTCTAACCGATGACATTTGGATCGCACTGGTGGACTTCGATGAATATAAAATTGTGCGCGAAAAAATCAGCGAGAATGAAGCCAATTTCGAAGTCACTTTTCTTTCTAAAAAACGCCTAGAGCGTCGCTTAATCGTGTCGCTGCAAAAGAAAGAAGACATTTGGCTGGTTGAGATGTTGGCGAAGAAAATATGAGCGCCTCCCCTTCAAATTATCGCCCGGACATCGATGGCCTAAGAGCGATAGCCGTTACCGTGGTAGTCGCTTTTCATGCCCATCTGACAGGCTTTACAGGTGGATTTGTTGGTGTTGATGTTTTTTTTGTCATCTCGGGATATTTGATCACAAAGCTTCTTGCTAACGAGCTCGCGTCGACCGGAAGCATTTCATTTTTAGGTTTTTACGCTAAACGCTTCAAACGTCTCTACCCTGCCCTACTTTTCTTACTCACGACTACGATTCTGGCATGGGCAGTATTTTTCCTAGGAATCGAGAAAGAAACACGCCTATTTGTTAAGTCCGTCCAGTACTCCATCTTCGGCTTTGCCAATTTCTTTTTCATGAATAATAGCGGCGGCTACTTTGATGGCGCAGCCGAAGAGATGCCAATACTTCATTTTTGGTCTCTCGCGGTTGAAGAACAATTTTATTTCATCTGGCCGCTCCTTCTATGGCTTGCTAGCCGGGCCCGTTTTTTAGGAAAAGATTTAAGTACGCGCTCTTTTCGCAATCTCCTCTTCATCAGCATCATCTCTTTCTCATTCACCCAGTATCTGATCGCTAAGGGTCAGACCCAGCAAGCGTTTTACATGATGCTTCCACGCGCATGGGAATTAGGTCTTGGTGGCATGTTGGCGCTCTACAATTTCCGCTTACTCAATACTGCTCAATCTCTGGTCGCTAGCCTTTTGGGACTGGCCTTAATTATTTATTCCGTGATCACCTTCAATGAGCTCACCGTTTTTCCGGGGCTATCAGCACTTTTACCAGTTATTGGCACCGTTCTTCTTATTCTTGCCGGTTCAGGGCAAACCTCTTGGGTTCAAAAAGTTCTTGCTCATAAATTCTTAGTCAAAATCGGACTCCTCTCCTATGGGTGGTACCTTTGGCATTGGCCGATGCTCGCCCTTTTGCGAGTCCACTACATGGGAGAAATTCCACCACTCAAGTGGCGGCTCTTGGCCTGTATCGTAAGTCTCATCATGGCCGAGGTCAGTTTACGGTTTGTAGAAAAGCCCGTTCGATATGGCGAATTTTTTCACAAAATCAAAAATAGCAGACTGATTCTTGCCACTCTCGGGATCAGCATATTTTTTACGTTAACTTCTAGTTCTTTGCGATTTATTGAGCGCAAGTTTATTAGTGAGAGCGATCGTCAAATTCAAAAGTTTGCCAAGGAGAGGGCCCAGTCGAGAGTCACCTGTGATGGCAGTGATCGATCTCCTGCATCGTGTTTTTACCGTCATGGAACAATTGATAGCGAATCAGAAATCTTTGTGTGGGGCGACTCTCATGCCCGTGCCTTTTTTCCAATGTTCAAATTATTTTCAAAAGAAGTGAAGATTGATGTAACGCTAGCATCAAAAACGAGTTTGCTCTCATTGAGTTCGGTAGATGAGATTTACATGGCCAAGAAATCTTCTCCATATCGATTTAACGGTCTTAACAAATTAATTCTTAAGCATCTTGAACAAAAAATTATTAATTCTAAAAGAAAAATATCCGTTGTACTGATTTCTCGCTGGCCTGCTTACTCAGGGGCTCAACCGATCTCAGTTAAGAATGATCCAATCTATCTTACTCCTGACAAGAATATAGCAACAACTCAGGTGCGCTATCTCTCTGCCATGAATGAAACGATTGAAGAACTCACCAAAATTGGAATTCATAAAATAATTGTTATGCTTCCCTATCCAGAATTTAAATATCATGTCTTACAATGCAAAAACTCACAGAGATGCGACCAATCACGCGAAGCTTTTGAAAAATATCGTGAACCGATTCTGAAGATCATGGCGCAAATTAAG
>JBIKNE010000103.1:0-6880 GCA_044358855.1 Bacteriovoracaceae bacterium
CAAAGCGGGAGAAGTTATTGAACGTCCGGCCAATGTCCTAAAAGAGCTGCTCGAAAATGCGCTCGATGCTGGTGCCACGCAAATCGATATTGAGATCAAAGACAACGGACTCACACTCTTGCGAGTCAGTGATAACGGCAGTGGTATACCAGCGAGCGAACTAGCAGTCGCCTTTGGGCGTCATGCCACTTCAAAAATTAATCGCTTTGAAGACCTTTATCGTCTTAGTTCTTTCGGATTTCGGGGAGAGGCCCTCCCCTCGATAGCCAGTGTCGCCCGACTTGAATGCGTGTCCTGGACAAAAGAATCGATGACGGGAGCAAGTTTGCGCTTTGAAGGTGGAATGCAAGGCGATGTACTCTCAGTAAATAAGAGTGGCAAAGATCACGGCACAATTATGACTGTGCAGGATTTATTTTTTAATACACCAGCACGATTGAAATTTCTGCAATCTGCCACCAGTGAAAAGAATTGGTTGAAAAAATTCTTGTACGCCTTCGCTATCACTTATCCGACAGTCGGCTTTAGTCTGCAATGGGATCAAGAAGAGCGACTTATTTATCCAGCGACTACGACGACGGCAGAAAGAATTCGTCAGTTCTTCTCGAGTAAAGCTCAAGAGCGAGTGCGCATTCATGAGGCCCGTCGTGAGTGGCAAGGGCTCACTTGTCATGTCCTCACTATTTTTCAACAAGGCTCAAAAGCCCAAGGCCCTATCGAGCATGTCATTATCAACAAACGCCCAGTTTTAGATAAGGCCTATATTCGTGTTTCGCAACAGATCCTCGAAAAACTGGTCTTGCCGGAAACACCAACAATTCTTATCCAGCTCGATGTACCTGGTGATCAGATCGACGTGAATGTGCATCCTAACAAGACGATGGTTAAATTTCATCAGATGGGTGAAATTCTCTCTCTCGTTACCGCGACTCTGCGGGAAGCACTTCCACAAAGCGTGGCCCCAACCGAAAAGATGACAGAGTTCAATTTGCCTGCTCCATCCTACTCCGTTGATTTAGGTCGCGATAGAGCCGAGAGTTATGCCGGCCATATGCAACGAATGAACTCGACTGATGAGTTTGAACTTAGTATCGGCCCTCGCCTTCTTCATTCAGAAAAAGGCCCCTACTTTATTTGGCAATTGCCCCAAAAAGAATCACCAAGCTATATTGATGGACGTGCACTTCTGATAGCATGGATGAAAACTCAGCAAGCCGATAGCTCGACTCGAACTCCTCTACTTGTAAGTCATCCGTTGCGAAATACTGATATTTCTGCGCAAACATTGGCACGACTCAATCAGAACGGGTTTGAAATTGATTCTCTCGAAGCTAATTTCCATGTAGTCAGAGAGATACCGAACTGGTCCCAAGGTATTCCGCTCTCAATCTTACTTCCAATGGTATTAAATCTAGATTTACCGGCGATTGATTTTCATGAAATCTCCCAGCATAAATGGGAAGAGATATGGAACACTCTGAGCGAAGCGAATAAAGAATCATCGCATATAGCTCAAACCATTTCTCCACTATTGTTTGGAAAAAAACTATGAGCAAGGTGCTCGTCCTTTCTGGGCCAACTGCCACCGGCAAAACGGGTCAAGCGATTCTTCTGGCAAAAGAATTTGGGCTCGAAATAGTTAATTTTGATTCTCTACTCTTTTATCGTGAACTCTCTATCGGTACAGCAAAACCCACGAAAGACGAACAAGCGAATGTCCCTCATCATCTCATCGATGTTTGTAGTATTTCTGAGCCTATGAATGCTGCTGATTTTGCCAAAATAGCTGCTCCCATTATTGAAGAAATCCATCAACGCAAAAAAAATGTTTTGCTTGTTGGTGGCTCAGGTTTTTACTTACAGGCCCTTCTCGAAGGTATGTGGGACTCTCCCACAACTCCAATCGATATCTCCCAAAAATCTGATGAGCTCTACGCCAAAGAAGGCATCAAACCATTTCTTGATATCCTAGAAAAAAATGATCGAGAGAGTTTTCATCGTTTACATGCCAATGATCATTATCGCATTAGACGTGCAGTCGAGCATTTTTGGACACACCACTCGCCTTTCTCCCTACAGCGCAATGTGTTTGCCCCGCAAAGGCCTCAGCACTGGCAAGTTCTTCATCTTCACCTCGATCTTCCTAAAGAAGACCATTTAAAAATAATTGAAGCACGTACTCAGTTGATGGTGAGAAGTGGTTTGGTAAATGAAGTGCAAAACCTATTGCAAAATGGCTTTATTGGCACAGAGAAACCATTGCAGGCGATCGGTTATAAAGAAACACTCGACTGGCTCAATGGTGTTTATGGTATCGAT
The DNA here is from genome assembly GCA_044358855.1 of Bacteriovoracaceae bacterium. Lineage (GTDB taxonomy): Bacteria > Bdellovibrionota > Bacteriovoracia > Bacteriovoracales > Bacteriovoracaceae > UBA6144. The sequence goes on from JBIKNE010000103.1 coordinate 2,320, forward strand.
CAAGCTGCTTACATTGAGAGAATCGTCATCAACACCAGAAGATTGGCAAAATCTCAAAGGACTTGGTTCAAGAAAAAAGAAAAATTGATTTTTGACCCTCGCCATGAGAGCAGCGCTCTCATGGCAAAGTGTAGAGATTTTATTTCTCAGGAGTAAGAGTATCGTTCACTAGCAGCGGAAGCTGTGGAGCGGTAATCTTGGGAAATTTTCCCGTTAAGGCATTTAAGAATTCGACAATATCTTTCACTTGGTCCTCAGTGAGATCAGCATCAAGTTGGGTTTTTGCCATCACTCGAACCGCTTCGTCTAAGGTCTTTACTTTCCCGTTATGAAAATAAGGCGCTGTGATAGCGACGTTTCGCCATGTAGGAACACGCCATTTATTGATATCTTCTTTATTCTTAGTTACTTCATAACGACCTTTATCGCTCAAGAGATCATACTGTTTGTCGAACTTTGAACCAGTGATTTGCGGGAAGGGTTGGTAATTTCCTTCTCCCATCTTGAAACCTTCGCCAGCAAAGTTGACCCCCGTGTGACAAGCAGTACACCCCACTTCATCTACTAATTTCATCCCCCGCAATGCTGCAGCAGAAAGAGCTTTTTTATTTCCACGCTTATACAGATCAAAAGGACTGTCGGGAGTAATGAGTGTGCGCTCAAAACTAGCAATCGCTTTCGCTAGGTTATCAATTGTAACCGGCTCTTTATCCTTGGGAAAGGCCCGCTTAAACATAGCAACATAACCCGGCAAACGCTTAACACGCTCCATGACAGCATCATGAGATTCCATGCCCATTTCTACTGGATTTGTCAGAGGACCTTTAGCTTGTTCTTCCAAGCTAGCAGCACGGCCATCCCAGAATTGCACTGTGTGAAAAGCTGCATTCCAAACGGTAGGTGAACCTCGTCCTCCACGCTGGCCCATGATACCCACACCCACTGGTCTTCCATCTTCGCCACCGGCCATCACGTTGTGACACGAGTTGCATGACACCGTTCCGTCTTTAGAGAGACGAGGGTCAAAGTAGAGTGCCTTACCTAGCTCGATTTTGATTGGAGTTTGCAGATTGTCTGCAGGAACAGGTGCCGCTTTGGGCAGAGCTTCCATAGCCGAGGCACTGCTTAAAATTACACTTAATACCAGAGTCATTTGCACAAATTTCATAGACTGCCTCCCAGCAGAGCAAAATCGGTCATAGATCGATTAACTTATAAATGTAAAAATGATAAACCAAAGAGGCAGCAGACAGAAATAAAAATTAATCATAGGCAAATTTGATGAATGCAACGGATAAGTTAAAAGTCATTGTTATCTCAGATGGGACAGGTGAAACCGCCACTGCGATTACCCGTGCAGCGATGACTCAATTCGCAGACAAAGATATTTTCTTTACTCGTTACAAAAATGTGCGCACCAAAGAACAAATTGATGCCATCTTTCAAGAAGCCGCCATTCATCACGATGTGATTGTATACACGATTGTCTCTCTTGAAATGCGTCAGCACATTGCCGAACTTACTCGCCGTGAACATGTTCGCTCGGTAGATCTGATGGGGCCACTACTCACAACGTTTTCAAATTTCTTTGAAGCTGAGCCAAGTCATGTCCCAGGCCTACTGCATGCAGTAAACGATGAATACTTTCGCCGTGTGGCCGCGATTGAATTTACTTTGAATCATGATGATGGACGCAATATCGAAAGCCTTGAATCAGCCGACGTTGTCCTAGTAGGCATTTCGAGAACCTCCAAAACACCACTCTCCATTTATCTCTCACTAGAAGGTCTAAAAGTAGTCAACGTTCCGATCGTAAAGGGCCTTCCTCTTCCAGAAAAGTTGCTCCAAATTGATCAACGTAAAATCTTCTGCCTTACGATTGAAGCTGAAACGCTTCATCAAATTCGTCGCAATCGCCTCACGCGCTTAGGAGTGGATAAGGGTGGTGAGTATGCAGACCTCAATAAAGTCAGCGATGAAGTGGAATGGGCCAATAGTTTATTTGCTGAAAATAAGCGCTGGCCGGTTTTTAATGTCACCGGCAAAGCACTTGAAGAGACGGCAGCAGAAATCCTTAAGCTGCTCAATATGAGAAAAGTGAATCGCTTCAAGCAAAGTAAACGATTTGGAGATGAGGCCCAGGAAAAGAAAGAAGAAGAGTAGCTATTCGAGCAATTGAATCTTATTTTGCTCGATAGTAAATTGCACTTCCTTCTCAGTACCTAGCACTGGGTTTTTAACCACCGCTGAGTAAGTTCCTTCTGGAATCGACATGTCTTTGAATGGCATCTGTCTCTCGACCTTCTCGCCATCAACCTCAAAAACTAGCACCGATCCTGCACCATAATTTAAAGAAGAAGTCAGTAGGCCCGTATTGGCACGTACCATTTCTGGTACCTGAATATGGATCGCTGGCTCTTCAATGGTTAAAATAATCGGCTTCATGAAACTCTTGTAACCAGGTCGCTTCACGAGGATAGTTGTACTTTGATCAAATGGTACTTTTAGAGGTGAACCACTCATATAAGCTGTCTTAGCACCATTTACATAAACTTCCATCTCAAGTGACACACCAGTTAAGGTGATCACACCTTCACGAATCGGCTTGCGCTTCTCACGAGGTTTCTTTTCAGGCACAGGATTTGAAACTGATGAAATCCCGCGATCTGACTCTTCCCCATGGATCATTTTATAAACATTTATCCCAGTCATCTCTTCAATAAAATCAGATTGGAAATAAGCAACGCCACATAATGAGGCGACCAACACGATCACAACTGTAAGACCACTGGCCTGTTTCGGTTCAACCGCATCCATCTCTTTTTTTGATTTGACGGAGGTTTTACCTGTTGTGGTTCCCGACTTTACAGGAGCACGACGGATACCAGTGTTGGTCTTATTTTTAACTTCAGTATTACTGCCTGGTCGTGTACTTGCGTGACGGGCCACCTTGCGTGTGCCGCCGAGTGTAGTCGGTGAAGCCAACTCAATAGTAGCTGACTTCGTTCCTGGTGAAGATGTTGCACCTGCCGTTAGATCCATTTCAATTTCACGACGCTCTTGGCGTTGAGGCTCTTCTTCTAGACTCGCGGCGACTTGAGCAGCCGCTGGCTTTGAAGATTCGTTCTTCTCCATATCTTCAATATAGGGCTGAACATTTATCTTACCGTATTCAAAAAACTTGTCTTTATCACGCTTAATCTCATCCTTGAAAAGCTCTTTGGCAAAATAGCTTAAGTCAGATGGGTTGAAGTCGGGATATTTAGCATAGAGAAATTTAACCAATGCACGGTTAAACTTATCCATATCTTCAAAGCGTTGAGAACGATCTTTCGAAAGGGCCTTCATCACAATCGCATCAAGCTCTTTAGGCACATTGGGATTGATACTTGATGGTGGTGCAATTTTACAGGCCTGAATCTGTTTCAGAACTGCTAAGTCATTAGCGGCGGTAAACATTTTGCGAGAACAAAGCATTTCCCACAGAGTAATACCAACTGCAAACTCGTCATAACGTGCATCAAGCTCGAGACCTTCAAGGTATTCAGGGGCCAAATAAGACAATTTACCTTTAATGGTACCCGCCTGAGTGGCTTCCGAATTGGCATTTGATTTTGCAATACCAAAATCAATGACCTTCACTGCACCATCATAAGTCAGCATGATGTTATGTGGAGAAATATCTCGGTGAACGATATGCAGAGGCTGACCACTCAACTTGTCTTGAAAGGTATGAGCGTAATGCAGACCCTGACAAACTTGTGAGATGATATAAACTGAAATTTCGACCGGAAAAACAAAGTTTTTATCTTTCAGACGATCTAGGAATTGTTTTAAGTTAGCGCCATCAACATATTCCATGGCGGTGTAGAGCTGCTCATTCACTTTTCCATAATCATAAGTTTGGGCAATGTTGGGATGTAGCAAACCAAACGTTACTGAGAGTTCATCTTGGAACATGCGAACGAATGAAGGATCACGAGAGAATTGGGGCTGCACCATTTTGATCGCGACAATTTTATTCGACTGCTCGCCCAGATAGCGCGCGCGACAAATTTTCGCCATCCCACCATCAACCAAATGGTCGAGAATGAGATATTTACCGAATCTTTCAAACTTGGAATCTGCCATAAGACCTCAAAGTCCTATCGGATATTTTTGAGATTTCTTTAGTCTATATGGAGCGATAATTCGAACTCTAACTACTTGAAATTTAGGCTATATTTTAATCTTGAGTTCACTAAAAGATGGGAAGCTTACATAAAGGTCTTTGCCATTCCCAACCCGCGAAGCCTGCCGCTTACAGTAGCCAATAATTTTATAGTTTTGCAAATTCCAGGCCTGAAAAGTGGGATGAGTCTTAACGGAAGATGCAAAAGTATTTACCACCACGTCGTCGTAACCATTGGCGCGCATTTGTTCACGAAACATGACGTGGGAAATCTTAGTGGCGTCGGCACTATAGTTGACTGTTACGAGCAACTTGTCGCAGCGCTGGAAGTATTCTTTTTCAGCATCTGAAAACCATCGACTGAAAGGTGATTTTGCATCGGCCTTGTAG
>JBIKNE010000104.1:0-6873 GCA_044358855.1 Bacteriovoracaceae bacterium
CCGTCGTTGGTGTTTCGATCGGCTTGTTTCATTGAACGAATGTTAGCTTTTAGTTTTTCTGAGATCGCGAGGCCGGCAGCATCGTCTGCGGCTTTAGTGATCCGTGATCCAGAAGAGAGTTTTGAGAGGTTACTCTCATTTTCTCGGTTGTTGACCCCCAAACTCCTTTGAGCAGAGATCGAAGCCACGTTAGTATTAATACGAAAACCCATCTGATTCCTCCTTGGTTATCACCCTACCTGATCCTTGGCAGACTTTTTCCCAACCGTGAGAAAAACGACGAGCATCCATACTCTGTGTTTTTGTTTTACCTCTTCGAGAGAGGTGCAATCTTTTCGGGGAACAGCGGCAATAATTAACATTTTTGCGATTATTTATTTCTTGAGACCTTTCAAAAAAGAAAATGACTTTTTTTCACTTTTACTCTCATAGAATCAGCGGTTTTTTTGTTTATCCTTAGCCAACCTTTAGAGGGTTCCCGCCCGAGGTTCTACGGGATTACAAGGGATTGGCCTGTCGGCTAAAATTATTTAATAAAAAAGAACTCAAGAGTTTACTGATTAGTCCGAGGGCCGTAATTCACTCCCATTAGATTCAAAATGAGGGGATAACATGCATAAGCTATGGCTCGCTTTATTACTGCTTTCGACAGTGGCTCAGGCACAAAACATCACACTGGAAAGCCATAATTATGTCCTAAATGACATTAAAGAATTAGGCATTACCAAAGAAGCTCTCTTCAGCAAGATGGATCGCTCATTTATCAAGCTTGGTGGCTCAATTTGCGCCAACCGTGCCCAGATGTGGACTTATGATTTTAAGCGTTTCCAAAACGTTGATAGCGCTAAGATGTTTTTGTTCTACACAAAGAGGACTGGCGAAGGCACAACTAAGACTTGGTGGTATCACGTCACTCCAGTTGTGAATGAAGCAGGTAAGATTTGGGCACTCGATGCAGGTTTCCCGAAGATCAAGGGTCCTCTCGATCCGATGGAATGGTTGAACTTCTTTGCTGGCAGCAAAAACTGTCGCGAAATTCAAGACACCGATACTGAATTGATTGAGTTGATGTTTAAGGGCCGCACTTTCCCTGAGAACACAGTTTACGGGAAATACGATTGCTATTACCGCGTTGTTCCCGCTCCTTACTGGTTCCCTTCAAGTATTGCTACCAATCTACTCGGCAGAGACTCTCAGGGTCGTCCTGCTCGCCTAGAGCGCACTGAATTCAACAAAGGTGAAGTGTATCAAGCTTGTGTAGAAGCCGTGACCGGCGCCTTCGGACGCTTCTTCGGCGGTGGAAAGAAGAAGTGCCAAGACTGGATGAATCAATAGAGTTAGTTTTTCGTTAAAAAGCCCCGCTCAGGGGCTTTTTTTTGACCTCAAAGTCATATGTCGTTATCGTCAAGTAACGATGGAAAAAGTTTCAACTAAAGAGCAATGGAAAATCTGGAGTCATGTCGCAGCTCACAGCTTCGGCGGTCCGGCTGGTCAAATTGCTGTCATTCATAAGTTGGTAGTTGAAGACAAAAAACTCATCTCGGAAGAGCGCTTCTTGCATGCATTGAATTTCTGTATGCTTTTGCCAGGGCCTGAGGCTCAGCAACTGGCCACCTACATGGGTTGGTTGATGAATAGGTGGCGCGGCGGTTTGATTGCCGGTGGATTATTTATTCTGCCAGGTTTCCTCTCAATATTGGCACTCTCATATCTTTACGTGATTTATAATGATGTCCCATTCGTTCAAGGTCTCTTTTATGGGATGAAGCCGGCGATTATCGCCATCGTTACTGCAGCACTTTACCGCATCTCCAAAAAATCTCTTAAGAGTGCTTTTTATTGGTCGATGGCTGCTTTTGCTTTTGTCGCTTTGTTCTTTTTTAATATTTCTTTTCCCATCGTGGTGGTGCTCTCCGGTATTTTGGGCGTGCTGTATGGCAAATTGATTGCTCATCATGCCCTGGTGACGGATATGCCAAATGTTGCTCGACCTCCCATGAGTGCTACATTGCGTACGTTAGCTGTGTGGATCTTTGTTTGGGTTGCGCCGATAATTTTGACCTTGTTAGTTTTTGGAGAACAATCGACTTTTCACAATCTCAATATCTTCTTCAGTAAGATGTCGATGGTGACCTTCGGTGGGGCCTATGCGGCCTTGAGTTATGTTGCGCAGAAAGCTGTCGAGGTCTATGGCTGGTTGCAAGGAACTGAAATGCTCGACGGATTAGCGATGGCGGAAACAACTCCGGGTCCCTTGATTCAGACGGTGCAGTTTGTTGGTTTTATGGGTGCCTTTCGTTTCTCAGACCTTAGTTCACCGTATCTTTCTGCTTTCATTGGTTCAGTGCTCACCACTTGGATGACTTTTGCGCCGTGTTTTCTATGGATATTCACTTTTGCTCCTTATGTAGAATATATTCGCGGACAAAAGATTTTCTCGGATGCGCTACAGGCGATAACGGCTTCTGTGGTGGGGGTTATATTTAATCTCTCAATCTGGTTTGTTCTTAAGGCGCTTTTTACCCAATCAGCTTCAGTCAGATATTTCGCATTTGATTTTGAATATCCCCTGGTGAGTTCAATTGATTATTATGCGACTGGCATCTGTGTGGTTGCATTGCTTATGCAGTTCAAATTTAAGTATGGTCTCTTTGCTATCTTGAGTGTCTGCACTTTGCTTGGGATTGTGGTGCGTTACCTAACTTAAGCAAAAGTGAATTCAGAAAAATTGTCTCAAAACATTCATTCACTCTTAAGAAGTTGAGTTAATATTTATTTACAAACTTTTTAAAGAGACTTGAGATGAAGTTCATATTGCTCTTGGCATTTACCCTCGTTAGTTGCGCCACTCCCAAACCCAAAATTAGCGTCGGCATTTTAGAAGATCGAGGATGGTACGGAAAAGACGTTGAGACCACTGAAGACAAACAGTACAAGCTCGACCTGAAGTCTTACACGAATCTATTAGACGTGCGTGCTACCGGTGATGCGGCGTGGACTTTGAGTCGTAAACCAATTTATGGTGAGGAAAAGGCACGTAAAGCTGAATTTGATCTCGCCATGAAACAATACGATCCTCATGCTAGTATTTTTGTCGCTGATTTATCATTCATCAATTTTGAGACTGTTGTTGGAAAGCACTGTGATAAAATTCGCCGAGCCGTTTCATTCTACTTTTTGACAGATCCAGATGCCATCACTCAGGCAATAGATCACGGATTTAATCTTATTAGTTTTTCAAACAATCATGCGCAAGACTGTGATCTTGGGCGAGCCTTCATGCAATCTAAAAAGAAACATGGCCCGCTTATGACTGAGGAATCTGTTTTGACCATAACTCCGAACAAAGATTTTATGTGGAATGGAGTAGGAGAGAGCGGCAAAAACGTGAGCCTCAAGCAAATGAATGTAAAGGGGAAAGACGTCACAATAGCTTTAGGTGCGATCTCACTTCTCAATTGGGATATTCCAAATGCAAAAGTTTTTGATTACACCCAACCGGATGTCGAAGAACAAATCGAGTGGTACTTAAAAGAATTTAGTGATGCTCAAGCCGATCTAAAAATTTTATCTATTCATACACAAGATGCTTCGGGAGATAAGAAACCTGAAGCGAAAGCTTTTTTGTTACTTAAGAAAATAGCTGATAAATTTATCCTGGATCACGATGGTGATTTAGTTTTTGGCCATGGTCCTCATGCTTGGGGAGGAGTGAAGTATTTAGAGAAAAAGGATAAGACTCAAGGTGTGATCTTTACTTCCACCGGTAATTTCTTGCATGAAGGGCTAGCTTCAGTCGCTCAAAATTATGTCGCACGTGCAATTTATGATTTCGAGTCCATGCGATTAAAGCAGATCCAAGTCATCCCTTTTCGCAATAATCGGAAAGTTCCTAATCCACCTCTGGCCAACGGCACAGAAGTTGATCCCACAAAAATACCAACTACCTATTACTCAATTAAGCAGTTGAAGAAGAGAATAGATGAAAAGGTTGAGGAAGGTGTTCCGGCGAACTTTAAGTGGAGAGTGGGGAAGTTTACTGATCACGAGACGAAGCGAAAGGGTCTTTATTTCGCTTCTTTTGAATAAAGAGCCATTTGATTAATAAGCCATTCTTGGTGAATTTCTTTAATGGCTTTTTGAAGCAATTGAAAATCTGGCTTATAAATAAATCGGCAGTTGGTGCCAGAGCAGATGTCAGCCAAATCAAGCTGGCCTGAAAAGACGATATATTGCATATGGTCGTATTTTTTCTTTAACTTTGAAATCCAAGGCTGCCCACGAGTACCAGGGAATATTTCATCTGAAACAATTAAATTGATTTCATGCTGCTTTAAAACCAAGTCTGCAGCAAATGGATCTGGGGCGCTGAAAATCATAATTTGCGGTGAACCTAAGACATATCCAATGATTTCGAGGATTTCTTTCTCGTCGTCGACTACTAGAATTTTATAGGGTTCATTCATGTCGTTGGCATTATTCCATCGGGAATAAGCTCGCCGCAAGCTAAAAAAAATGCCGATCGACTTAGTCAGAAGTGAAAATAATTAGTATTGGAGTATCTCTTCCCCTCTTGTTGCTTTGGGAATAAGCTAGCTGCTGTCTGTTCTAAGTTACTAGAATCTATAAAACGAAGAAGGTTTTATGCCAACAAATACGAACTACTGGTTTTTCCCACCTTTCGCTCCAAACAAAATCCTCCACTACACACGAGAGTTCTGTGGTCTCAATCAAAAAGAGATGGCGACTCTTTTAACTAGCACACAAGGCTGGCTCTCTAAAATGGAGCAAGGTGTAGGCGAGGTTAAGTTTAACTTAGATCAACTTCAAACCCTAAAAGAGGGACTCGATATCTCAATCGATAACTTTGTCTGCGGGCAAATTCCTTTCAAGAAGCTATTGAAGAGTTTTCAGAACACCAATTTCTTACCTGCTCGTTATTCTAACAATGCCAACGCACCTATTCGTGTGGCCTATCCTATTTTGATGAGTTTCGTGGATCAACTTGGTGAAGAGAAAACAATTAAAGTCCTTAAGTCGCTCAACTTAAAAGAATATCACTTCGTCGAGCCGACCTTGCTGGTTAATGCTAATCTTCTTTGGGATTTGTTTGAGCTAGGCGTAAGAGAAAAGGTCATCACTGATAAATCAAACGTCCTTGATCGCATGGTATCGCACGCACTTGACCAACGCGTTTTTGGCGATTTGCTGAAGAATGTTGCTATCCCTAAGAAAGAAGTATCAGCCGATTTCATGGAATTCCTCAAAGTAGTTTATATGCAGGCAGGAGTGGATGAAGTCGTAGAGTGCAATCCGAAGTCTCGACTTGCTAGAATACGTTTGCCAAAAATGAAGAATACACGTTCAGCTCCAGTGGATTATACCACGCCTTTCGCATCATATTTGGCGAAGCTTTACACTAATCTGAACAAAAATGTTGAAGTGAAACATCAGATCTTCTTCAAAGAGATATTGGAATATGAGTTTGCTTGAGGGGCGCTCAGCCTCGGCTAATAATCTTTATTCTAGGTATGAGAAGCTTTGCAAGCTTCTTGATAAAGACGTTTTAGAGATTAACAAAGAGGCTTCCTTCACTGATTCTGAACTCGATGATTTGAAGAAAAACTCCATTCAGCCTTTCACGATTATGAAACTGAGTAAGTACTTTAATATTACTGCTTCAGATTTTATCCATGACCGTATCGATTTTGATTGGTTAAAAGCGCCTTCTCTGCCGGAAAAGTATACTCTGTCGCGTGGATCACGCATCCGGACGAGCTTGCCACCTTTAAATTACATTCGAAATGTCATCGGTGAAAAAAGTTTTAATCATATCCTTAATAAACTCAAGATTCCTCGCCAAATTTTGCAAAGTCCAGATTTTGAAGTGAGCATCGCCCTTTTGGTTGATATTCTTACTGAGGCGCATGAGTTAGGAATGAGTGATGCAGCATTTTATATGATGGGATATGAAATCATTAAGCTGAATGAGAACAAATCTCTGATTGAAGGATATCAAGAACTGGCAACGCCAAGTCAGGTTTTAGAGAAGCTCTTCGAAGAGACCATGCAAAAATTTGAAACAAATTTTAATTATAAAATTGAGAGCCTAACGGCCTCAACCATTAATGTTGAGGTCACTGCCAAAGAGATACGTCAGGAAGAGCTTAAGACACATATCATTGATACTCCATTTGTCAGCGCCTACCGCCAAGGCGGTTGCGTTGGTTTTATCCAAGAATTCTGTGCCGGTTTTACGAGGGCCCGTACGCTCTCAAGTGTCCATCAAGGCGACGCCACCGATCGTTTCGAAATTAAATTTGCCAACTAGGCAGCTTCTTTCAATGCAGTCTCATTCGAAATTTCAATTCGATTATTAAATAATTCGCCGAAGCGTAATTCCATCTCAAACCAAAATGAAGCTGATATCTGGTGAATCATGATTAGTTCATGTGGTTCAGGGACTGTTGGATGAATGAATTCGGGAAGATTACCGTAGTAGTTTCCAATTTCATCAAGGCTACGTCTGAGGTTATATTTTGCATTTGGAGTCGCACAGTATCCCAGCTCATGCATTTCAAGATGGGATGCCTTAAAGGCTAACCAAATCATAAGGTTGCAGATTTTGAGTCTCTTGGTTTTTTCACCAAAGGAAGTATCTTTACATAAAAAACTCATATTAAGTGCAGCAGGAGTTAGTTGGTAAAACGTTATGAGGTCTTGGAGATGAGTTGTAGAATTTCTTAATGAATCAAAGAGTGGAACAGGCACGCTAAACTCATCACAAACTTGTTTAGAGATAGAGCGCATATAGATAATCGGAAGTCCCGTTTCTGAATCATAAATTATGAAGTGATCTGAGATTAAGTCATA
>JBIKNE010000105.1:0-6870 GCA_044358855.1 Bacteriovoracaceae bacterium
CGTAGGCAATTCGGTCTTGGAATGGATCATTATGGATCCCGACCTGAATTTCCACGAGCCCGCCAGTTCCATCGAGCAACTTTCTTCCGTTGAAGTCCAACCCTTTCGAGATACGATTAATCTCGTCTTTGAGCTGCTGGAATTCAATATCCGAAAAGCCACGTTCAACATCTCCGACTGTGTCAGAAGCCGCTTGGACTGCCAACTCACGAAGACGGACAATAATGTTGGAGACTTCAGATAAACCGCCTTCAGCTGTTTGTATGAGCGAAATGCCATCATCTGCGTTTCTCCTTGCTTGGCGCATACCCCGGATATGACCTTTAAGTTTTTCACTAATCGCCAATCCTGCTGCATCATCAGATGCTCGGGTGATACGCTCACCTGAGGACAACTTCCTCAAGTTATTATCCGTATTCGTCTTGTTAATTCCTAAATTACGTTGGGCCGCAAGGCTCGCAACGTTTGTATTAATTCTTAAACCCATAATTAGGCTCCATTGTTATATTTCGTCATTTGAACCTCCTTGTTCGTTCGGTGGCAATCCTCGCCAGCCGGTGGTTACTAGGGCGCAATACGCCCCACTTTCGTCTGCTACACTCTTCAGTCACACCCACTTCAGAGTAACTGCAGGTTTGGTCATCTATCTCGTTCAGGACACAATCAATCTCTAACCTTGAGCTGATGCATTGATCAAGCTAAGGGCCGAAGTTGTTGACTGGTTCGCCTGAGCAAGCACTGAAGTACCAGCCTGCATCAAGATATTCGTTCTAGTCATTTCTGCTGTTGCCGATGCAACATCAGTGTCGCGGACACGTGAATTTGCAGATGACAAGTTTTCTGAACTTACCTGAATGTTATTGATCGTAGACTGAAGACGGTTCTGTAGAGCACCGAAGTCAGCACGGATCCCTGATACTGTCTGGATCGCTTGATCAATCGCTGCCAATGAGTTCTGCGCAGAGATTTTGTCTGATACCGAAGCCAAGTTAAGGCCTAAAGCTGCGACGTTAACGTCAGCGCTTGAAGCATCAAAGGTCAATCGGTCAGCTAAAGGGTCATTTCGTGTACCGATTTGGATATCAAATACTGAACCAGTACCATTCAACAGAGGAACGCGGTTAAACTCAGTTGAGTTTGCGATACGATCCACTTCTGCGAGCAACTGTTCAAATTCGACGTTCAAGAACTTACGTTCTGTGGGCCCGATGGTGTCAGAAGCTGCTTGCACTGACAACTCACGCAGACGAATCATAATGTTGGACACTTCTGACATTGCACCTTCAGCGATTTGCACCAAAGAAATACCGTCTTGCGCGTTTCGTTCCGCTTGGCCTAAGCCGCGGATCTGCGCTTTCAAGTTTTCTGAGATTGCCAAGCCGGCGGCGTCATCACCAGCGCGATTGATTCGCTGACCTGATGACAATTGCTCTAGAACCTTTTGTTGTGCCAGACGAGTCTGACCCAAGTTCCTTTGAGCGTTAAGGGACGATACGTTCGTGTTAATCCTCAAACCCATAAATCCTCCTTGATTCGGGTTCACACAACCTTCATGGTTGTGAGGGCGGTATAAATTCCGCCTTCATGACCAACTTTTCGACACTGCATCAAAGAACTTGAGATCGAACTGTAAAAAAAATTTACAAGGCCAGTAAGTCCACTTAGCATCGCTAAAAGAGGGAATGTGTCGTGACTCAAAAAACTTTTGAATACGCAAAGTTAGATGCCTTCCCTGAGCTAATCAGTCAGGCGAATTCACTGGTAGAGGAATCTTTTTCCTATCAGAATCCACACAAGTTTTCTGTCGATTTCGCCCCACTTGCCGGTCAAAAAAATCTCCATAATCGTCATATTCTGATCGATTCGACGACTTCTCGTGTGGTGGCCCACATAGGAACACGTATTCGCAACTTCGTTTGGCTTGGTGAAGTGATTCCAGTCGCGATGTTGGGTGGAATTGCTGTGGATGAGAAGGAAAGAGGCCAAGGACTCTTTCAATTACTCTTTGAGCGCGTTCTAGCTGCTCTCCATACACAGTGCGCACTCTATATTTTATGGAGTGATAAGCACGAGATGTATCAAAAGTGGCATTTCCATTTAGCTGGACAACAATGGTGCTATCGCTCCACTCTTCCAGCACAAAAAATTACTCCTCTTCTATTACAGAATTTAAATAGCTCAGATAAAGAGCGCATCGCTTTGCTATATCGCCAACACGTCAACCAACACTATTTCTCACCACTGCGTGATGAAGGAGACTGGGATGATCTCGCTGGTATAACTTCTGCAGAGCTGCTCTTGCTTCCTCACGGATATGCGTTCAGAAACAAAGGCATGGATCTACAAGGCATCCTTCACGATGCCGCTCATCGTGATGGTGTAAATGGTTTAATGAAAGATTTAGGGAATGCTGGCGTATTATGGGCAGCACAGAATGAAGAAGTGCCTGATGAAATCCTGCAAGATCTCCAACAGGTTGGCCTGTGGAGACCTAATACTCATCCTATGGCGCTCAAAAAACTCTCCCATCTATTAGGTCATACTGTGAATTTCCGTGATGATTACTTCGTAGTTGAGAAGGATGACTTCCCTATCAAAATGAATGCGGAGGAAATCTTAGCTGAGTTATTTAACTACGGAAAAAATCGCCTTCGATCGAAAAGCATAACCGTCTATATCGGTGGGTTGGATTCAATTTAGTATTTTTTAAGAACTAATGAGCGGAACAGAGTCACGACTGCTAAGCCCCAAAAGATCCAGCTCATAGTAGGGACTTGCGACAACTTCTCTGGATTATTACCTATAAATGGCAGGGCGCCGACAATAACAAAGGTTCCTGAGAGCAACGAGAGACCCAGGAAATAGAGGGAACGAGAAACCGACTTAACGTAACTATCTGCTCCTTGCACCTTTAGCTCAAACGCATAACCTCGCTTGGCGTGCTCACGTAAGAACCACTTCATATGCTTGGGAACAATTCGCAAAGACGTTAGAAGGTCTTTTCCAATCCACATCGCTTCTTCTTGAGCGTTCTCTTTAGTCAGAACTTCACCCAAAAGCTTAGGAATATCTTTCTCGAGGATTTTAAAAATATTCAGATCAAGTCCAACCGATTTACCAACCCCGTCTAAAGTCATGAGCGCACGGAAAATAATAAACCATTCACGTGGCAAATAGAGACGATGCTTCGAGAGAGTCTGAATGATGGCACGAACCAACTCGCTGACGTTAGTTTCTTGCACCGAGAGTCCAACAAATGGAGAGAGGTTTTCACGAATATCGCGAATAAGTTCTTCGTGATCAGGAACAGCATCATAGTCCGCAACTTCTAAAAACTCATAAACTAAGTTGTCGTAGTTATGAGTGACCAGTGCGTAGAGCACCGCAATTAAGTTCGCGCGATTCTTTTTAGATAGTGTCCCCATTAATCCAAAATCAATGAGACCTATCTTTTGCTCTTTGAGAATAAAGAAATTTCCACCATGGAGATCAGCATGGAAGAAACCATCGGCTAAAAGCGTGTGAGCAAATAGCTCGACACTGCGTTCGAGTTTCTCCACCATGCCAGGGCCAAGTTCTTCGAGTGAGCGATATTTATTGAATGGTTTACCGTCCAAAAATTCCATCACCAGCACATTCGGACTTGAGAGCGAGCGATAGACTTGTGGCAGAACGAAATCTTTATGAGCATCAATACGAGCTAGATTCGTTTTGAGTCTTTCGCAGTTCTGAGCTTCAGTCAGAAAGTTTAATTCCGACATCGTGGCACGAAAAAAATCATTGATGACTCTCGATAGTCCGAGATAACGAATTCCTTCAGACACTTTTTCTAATTGTGTAACCATGAAACGTACAATTTCAAAATCAGTGCGCAGAGTTTTTTCAATTCCGGGTCTTCTGACTTTAATAACTACTTTTTCACCGGTTAAAAGTGTTCCGCGATAAACCACCCCAATCGAAGCAGTGCCAATTGGTTTTTCTTCAATGTCTTTAAAAACATCCGAGATTGGTTTACCTAGAGATTCTTGAATAACACTTCTGGCTTCCGAGAAAGGAATCGTTTTAACTTCATTCTGAAGTTTTTTTAGTTCACGAATCAATGCCGGATCAAAGAGATCTTCGCGTGTGGCCAGTAACTGACCCATCTTTACGAAACTAGGTCCTAGCTGCTCAAAACTTTGTTTTAAACGAACACCGACCTGGGCCCAACCCTCTTCGCTGTCTTCCAAATCGTCATGGGGAAGATCTCCATCTTGGCTGTCCTTGATGCCTTCGACTTCTTGACCCATTCCAGACTTGATAATGAACGGTCGAAAGCCGTTCTTGCTAAAAACGGTCAAGATCTCGCGAAACCGCGCGACATTTTTTATGGTTTTTGTGAGACCGATTCCGGTCTTTATAATATCCATGCCCGTCCTTGTACTTCCATCATACGCCGAGGCGCTGTAAGCTTACAGGGTGAACAACCTTGCCCATTCTGAGAGGCGCTTGAGCAAATGCGTCCTCTTGATTCTTTTTTCATTTGTATTGACCCCATCGGGGCAAGCGGAAGAGTCGTGCAGTCGAGTCGCCATCGTGAATTACCAAGAGGTGCTCGTAGACGCGAGTTCCAGCAATCGTGGCGAAGGTCTTCGGTATTATCTTCAGCGTGATCCTGAGGCCAAAAAACTCTTAGACGAGTATCAAACCAATAATCGTCCTCGTTGGCAGGGTGCGGCCTTGAGTACTTTAGGTACAGCGGTAACTCTGGCCGGATTCTTGCGTTCAAATGAAGGTCAGGACGAAGTTATCACAGGGCGCAACACTCTTATCTTCGGCGGACTCACTATGATTGCCGTGAGTTATTTGATTTCCCGAACGAATCAGTATAATAATGAATGGCTTTTGCAGCGGGCCATCGAAGAACACAACAAAAGAAATACCCCCCGCATTTATTTTTCGGCTGATCCTAACCCCACCAATAACTCTGGTTTTGGTTTAGGTGTTCAGAAGGAGTTTTAATCATGGGCCCTTGTCCCCGTTGTGGAAAAAACGTGCCCTATATGGAGGCACTACCGCCCGGACGAGCTGATACCTGCAATTCTTGTGGAACTGATTTGCGAACCTGCTTGGCGTGCAAGCATTACGACAAGACCGCTTATAACGAATGCCGTGAACCTGCTGCTGAACGCGTTGTAAATAAAGAGAAGGCGAACTTCTGCGAATGGTATAAATTTGGTCCTGGTGCTGCTGGCTCTGGACCCACAAAAGATGACATGCTAGAGAAAGCTAAGGCGCTTTTTAAAAAATAGGATCAAGTTCATGAACGAATTTCCCATGACACCCACTGGTAAGAAGCTCTTGGAAGCTGAACTTGATCATTTAATTAAAGTGGAACGCGAAGGTGTCAAAGAAGCCATCGCTGAAGCGCGCGCTTTAGGTGATCTCAAAGAAAATGCTGAGTATTCAGCTGCTAAAGAAAAACAATCGCATATCGAAGGCCGCATTGGTGAACTACAGGCCAAGTTAGCGCGCTGTCGTGTCGTTGAAATTAAACAAACAGCAAATGGTAAAATCGTTTTTGGTGCAACCGTCTGCATTACTGATGCAAAAGGTGCAGAAATTACTTACCAAATCGTCGGCGAAGATGAGGCAATGACGGATAAGAGCAAAATTTCCTACAGCTCACCGCTAGGCAAAGCACTCATTGGTAAAGAAGCGGGCGATGAAATTATCGTTAAGGCACCTAAGGGTGATGTGACCTATGAGGTCCAATCCGTCCAGTATCGTTAACAGCGATTCTTCCCTACTTGTTTTGTCATCCGGCAAGAAGCCTTCCGCTCATCTAGAGTCACTGTACTCTGCTGGAGTTCAGCGTTTAGAAGACTTGCTCTGGTTACTCCCACTCAGAACACTTCCTATGCCAAAGGTGCGGCCTTTTCGCGAGGCCCGCGAGGGAGAACTTTTTTTAGGCTGCGGCAAAGTGATTCATCGTGAGGTGAAGCCCGCCTATGGCCGTCGTACCAAAGGTCGCTTTCTACTCCATAACGGCTATGTAATCGTTAAGGAGTTGAACGGCGAAGCCACTCTTCCCTTGAGATTTTTTAATCTCTATCCTCAACAAAAAAAACAAATAGAAGACTGGGATCAAGTTTGGTTCTTAGGCACCATGCAAGAGTGGCGTGCACAAAATCAAATTGTGAATCCAAAAGTACATCCTTTGCTTGATGAAGCTTGGGCGCAAACTTTAGGCGAATGGCTGATCGAATACCCTACCGTTAATAAAGTACCAGGAAGCTATACCGCCAAACTTTTTGCTGGATTGCCTGAAAATTTTTGGAGTGACATTCAATCTGATTATGGAACTGATGAACTTAATGAAATGAATCTCGCTCGCGCTTTTCGTGTGCTGCATGCTCGCCTCTCACCTCAAGAGGCAACCACTGAAGTTCGTAAGGCTGCCACTGAACGTTTGGCCTATGAAGAATTCTTCATTGATCAGTTAAAAATCACCACCCGACGGCGTTTTATCAAAAAGAAAGCGGGCCCAATAATTAAAAATGATCTTGAAGCTCTCTCGGCATTTCTAAAATTGCTTCCGTTTCAACTAACTAATGATCAACAAAAATCGATAGAACAAATTTTAGCTGATATGCAAACCGGTCACCCCATGATGCGCATGCTACAAGGTGATGTGGGTTGTGGAAAAACTGTCGTTGCCATGTTGGTGGCCTTGATGACCATTCATCAAGGTAAACAAGTGGCTTTGATGTGTCCCACTGAAGCCCTCGCTATTCAACATGCTAAAACACTAGCTGACTTATTTGGCAGTTTGCCTTTCTTGAAGCCAGCGCTTTTACTTGGAAGCATGAAAAAGAAAGCCAAAGATGC
>JBIKNE010000106.1:0-6863 GCA_044358855.1 Bacteriovoracaceae bacterium
AATTATCGGGTTATAAGCAGAAAAAAATTTGCCAAAAATGCGGCAAAGAAATCAAAATCCAATAGATAGTTGACTTTACTTTTCAGTCTAAAAAAACGCTACGGATAGGGTTCTGATTGATTAATAAAACAAGGTTCTTCCTCAGGTGGGATTCAAAAAAATCACGTTGGTCAAATAAAGTGTTTCTCAAGCCCAAAGCAAAATGCACTTAATCCACTAATGGAATGCCAAAACACAACTTTCCCAAAATCGCTCCGGCTGCGATAGAGCCATGCAAGGACCATGCCTGAGAGGAAAGTGAGGAGAAGAGTTTCGGGGTTTAGGTAGACAATGTGGAGGAATGAAAAATTAAGTGCCGATATCAAAATGATGAAAGGTGATTTAAAGTTCTTTTCCAAGAGCTCATGGAAGTGAAGGCGGTACAAAACCTCTTGGGGGAGGGCTGAAAAAAGGGGATAAACGATAAACCACCATCCCAAGTCTTGTATTTTTTCAAGCACATCTGACCAGTTTTGCGTTGGATCCTGAAAGAACCAAAGCCCGATTAAAAGAAGAAGGAAGGCGATGAGGTCTCTTGTGCCAAATTGAAGCCAAAAATTACTCCAGTGAATCTTTGAGTGGACACAAACCTTCAGTGACAAGAACCAAAGGATCAAGAAACCAAAGCGTAGGTCTGGGAGCATTAAGACGAAAATGGGGACAAAGAAGAAAGCCAAAATTTCAAGAGATTTTCTATATTTCATTAAGGGTGACCTTTTCTCGTAAGAAACTTTACGAATTGTTCGAGGTTTTGACCATTCCCCTTCTTGAACCACAGGTGACTTTTGAGTTGCTCTGTACCAAAAGTGCCCAACCAAAAGGTGTTTTATGCGTGGAAAGAGAGTTAGCGAAGAAATCATGATCAAGACGATTAAACGGCTAGATGGCGGTAAGAAGATCAAGGATCTAGCGCGTGAGCTGGGTGTGGCCGAGCAGACGATCTATGCTTGGAAGTCAAATACAGCGGTATGGAAGTGAGCGACGTCAAAGAGATGTGGCGGTTCCAGGACGAGAACGTCCGGCTCAAGAAGCTCGTCGCTGAGCAAACGCTCGACATCATCATGCTGAAGGATGTCAATTCTCGAAAGTGGTGACCCTGTCTGCTAAGCGAGAGGCGGCAACGTCACTCAAGGAACGCGACAAAAGCCGCTGGCGGTGACGATGATGGTAGATAGTGGAACGCGAAGAATATTGGCGTTGGAAGTTGCGCGCATTCCTGCTTTTGATCATCTGGCAAAGCTAGCGATCAAAAAGTATGACAAGCGTGCGGATGAGCATTCGGCCGCGCTTGAGCGCATGTCCTGCAAACTTGCACTGCTGATGTATCCGCAAGTGCTTGTCAAAAGTGATGAGCATCAACGTTACGGTGTCGTCATTAAGAGACATCTTCCCTACGCAAAACATTTAACCTTTAAAAGTGTGCCCGAACGTGTGGCGGGGCAAGGGGAACTTAAGAAGGGTGGATTTGATCCTATTTTTAAAGTGAATCATTCATGTGCGATGTTGCGCGCGAACGTGAGTCGTTTAATTAGTAAAACTTGGAATACGGCGAGGCGAGTAGATAGGCTTAAGGATCATTTAGAAATTTTGCGTGGTTTTATAATCAGAAATTACTGCCCCCCCGACTTAACAGCAATATGAGCGGCAGCTCAGGAAGTATTAAGTTTTATTAAAAAATTAAAAGAAAACTTAATGAAAAAGTTAAGGGAATTAAGGGTGAATTGATATGACAGGAATAATTGCTTGAGATAGATAGCAAGCTCCTCAAGAAAAAATGAAGTGTTCGTTATGGTCATAAGTAATAAAATTATAAATTTTTTATCTATGCCAGGGAGCACCATTGAGTATTCTTGTGCTGAAAAAGAATCTTACTTGCATGAAATAGACAGAGGGTTTGCGATAGGAAGATTGTTAGCAGCTGTTTCTTCCTTAAAATTGAAGTTACAAAGAACAATTTTTAAGAAAGGAACCACGATGCCTTATCTACAGACAAACACCAATTATGTTGTTCGAGAAAATGGCTTTAAAATGCCCGGACTAATACCAACTCGCAGTTCAATTCTAGGGCTAGTGCACTTTAATCGTATTATTGGTGGCGCCTGTCATAATGTCACTTCTCAATACAATGAGTGTTCTAAGTGGGCCTACAAAAGAACTGCTGAGATGAATAGCTACGAAGGGCGACCTGCTTATTGCAGCAATGATGACTGGATGAAATAAAAAGCCCCGCAAGCACGGGGCTTTGCATAAAATGATTTTTAAATACAGATTAGAAGCGGTTTACGACTTCGTTTTTCTCAAAGAAGTAAGCAATTTCGCGCTCAGCGGAAGCCAAAGAGTCAGACCCGTGAACCGAGTTCTCACCTACAGACTTAGCGTAAAGCTTACGAATTGTGCCTGGAGCTGCGTTAGCTGGGTTAGTTGCACCCATAAGCTCGCGGTTCTTAGCTACTGCGTTTTCACCTTCAAGAACCATCAACATAACTGGACCTGAAGTCATGAAAGTTACGAGTTCGCCGAAGAATGGACGCTCTTTGTGCTCGATATAGAAGCCCTCTGCTTTCTCTTTAGAGAGTTTAGCGAATCTTGCTGCAGAAATGCGAAGACCATTTTTTTCGAAAATAGAGATGATATTTCCGATGTTATTGTCCAATGTAGAATTGGGCTTAACGATACTGAGTGTTTTTTCGATGGCCATAAAAGCTCCTCTCAAATGTTGTGTGTCAGATACTTATACTTTCTTCAAGACTTCGGCAACCTTCTGGCCTAATTCCGCTGGTGAACGGGCGATAGTCACACCACATTCCTGCAAGATACGGAATTTAGCTTCAGCTGTGTCATCTCCACCTGAAATAATAGCTCCCGCATGACCCATACGTTTTCCAGCTGGAGCAGCTGCACCAGCGATAAAGCTCACGACAGGTTTCTTGAAGTTCTTCTTAATCCAGTGTCCCGCATCTGTTTCTGCCGATCCACCAATCTCACCAATCATAATAACGGCGTCGGTGTCTTTATCGTTATGGAACATTTCTAACACGTCGATAAAGTTTGTTCCGTTGACTGGATCTCCACCGATCCCGACACATGTCGATTGACCAATATTACGCTGAGTAAGCTGGAAAACCGCTTCATAAGTGAGTGTTCCTGAGCGAGAAATAACTCCCACGCGTCCAGGCATATGAATATGGCCCGGCATGATTCCAATTTTACACTCTCCTGGAGTGATCACTCCCGGACAGTTTGGACCGATCAAACGAGTTTTTGAACCTTTCAAGGCGTTCTTCACTTTGATCATATCTTTCACAGGAATACCTTCTGTGATGGCAATCACAAGAGGCATTTCCATTTCAATACATTCAAGAATTGAGTCAGCTGCAAATGGAGGTGGAACAAAAACCATCGCTGCATTGGCACCAGTTTGCTTGATGGCATCGAAAGCTGTGTTAAAAACTGGAATACCTTCATGAACGAGACCGCCTTTACCAGGAGTCACACCGCCCACCACTTGTGTTCCGTAGTCACGGCACTGGAGTGAATGGAAAGAACCTTGCTTACCAGTAAGACCTAAAGTGATGAGTTTTGTGTCTCGGTTAATCAGAATGGCCATACTAGTTTCCTCCCTTAGCAGCAGCGACTACTTTTTTCGCAGCATCGGCGAGATCATCTGCAGCGATAATCTTGAGACCTGATTCATTTAACATTTTTTTCCCAAGAGCAACGTTAGTACCTTCCAAGCGCACAACCAGAGGAACTTTTACGCCCAAAGATTTAGCAGCAGCGATAACTCCATCAGCAATGATGTCACATTTCATAATGCCACCGAAGATGTTCACCAGGATGGCCTTAACATTTGTGTCTTGTAGAATAATTGAGAATGCTTTCTCAACAGTTTCTTTACTCGCGCCACCGCCTACGTCAAGGAAGTTGGCCGGACTGCCACCGCAAAGCTTGATGATATCAAGTGTTCCCATCGCAAGCCCTGCGCCGTTAACGAGACAGCCGATATTACCATCGAGAGAAATATAAGAGAGACCGTACTTTCCGGCCTCAAGTTCTTGAGCGCTTTCTTCTGTTGGATCGCGAAGAGCTTCGATATCTGGGTGACGGAAAAGAGCGTTGTCATCGAAATTCAATTTCGCATCGAGAGCAATCACATCACCAGACTTTGTGGTAACGAGTGGATTGATCTCAGCGATAGAGCAGTCATGCTGCATGAACATGTTATAGAGACCTTCAAAGAACTTATTCGCCTTCGTGAGTTGATCTCCCTTGAGACCAATTCCGAAACCAAGCTTGCGGCCCGCCGCCTGGGTGAAACCTGCTGCTGGATCGATGATTGATTTAATAATTTTCTCTGGGCTGTCGTGAGCGACTTTTTCAATCTCAACGCCACCTTCCGAAGACGCCATCATAACAAACTTGCCAATTGAGCGATCAAGCACGATACCGACGTAGTATTCCTTGTCGATATCACAACCTTCTTCGATCAAAACTTTGAGAACTTTTTTACCTTCTGGACCAGTTTGGTGAGTCACCAACTGCATGCCTAGAATGTCACCGGCGTGCTTTTTTACTTCGTCGAGCGATTTGGCCAGACGAACGCCGCCGCCTTTACCGCGACCACCAGCGTGGATTTGAGCTTTCACCACCCAAATTTTTCCACCGAGTTTTTCGGCGATTTTGACTGCTTCATCAGCAGTGGTTGCAACTCCACCACGGAGAACGCTGATGCCTTGAGCGCGCATAAGCTCTTTGGCCTGGTATTCATGGACATTCATGGGAACTCCTTCGAAAACTTACGACTAGACTATGATTGGCAAATATCGAATCATTATAGGCATTTCCAGTCTGTCGGCAACTAAACTTAAGAGGGACTATGGCCCAATATTTTGCTCTTCACCCTGCGACATTTAAACTCGACGGCGGAGCGATGTTTGGAATTATTCCCAAACCCCTATGGGAAAAACAAATTCCAGCCGACGAATTAAATCGTATTCATTTAAGCTTACGTGTTTTGTGCATTAAGACTGAAAGTCGTGTCATTTTGATCGACACCGGAATCGGCGATTACCACGACGCAAAATTCAATCAACGCTTTGCCATTGTGGGTCAGAGTGACCCTCTGCTCAATGTCTTACAAACCGAGCTGCAGATCTCTGCTGATCAAGTCACTGATGTGGTGATTAGTCATCTTCACTTTGATCATGTCGGTGGCCTCGGTGATCAACAGGGCCAGTTTATGTTTCCTAAGGCGCGCGTGCATGTGCATCGCACTCATTATGAATATGCTCTCAACCCTACAATAAGAGACACGGGTTCATTTCAAACAAATTATTTTAAACCAGTGCTTGAGCAATTACAGAATGAAAAACGCGTCGTTTGGCATCACGGCGAAGAAGGTAGCCTATTACAAGATGGGGCTTACGAACTTAAATTTAAAGTGAGTTACGGCCACACACCTTGGTTGATGCATCCATTTGACGATAAAATTATTTATATGGCAGATCTCGTTCCCACTAGCGCCCACATCTCTATTCCCTGGGTGATGGGATATGATATTGCTCCCGGACAAACGACTATCGATAAGGCCAATTTTTATCAATTCATCAGTCAGCAAAATCTCACTATGATTTTTGAGCATGACATTAAGTTTTGGGGCGCTCGAATTACTTGGAATAATAGCGATGTTCAAGTAATCGAAAAACACGCTGCGGATACCGTTGCTACTCAAGAACTCCATCTTTAACTGAGAGTGCTTGAGCTTCTTCTGCTGCCAACTTTAGTTTCTCACGCTCAACTCCCATGTCTTGCGACATACTTCTGAGCCAATCCTGTAAATCACGGCGATTAGGAGGGGCTTTATCTTTTTGGAGTTTTTCAATCAAGCTCATGCTGATAAAACCTAAACGTTTGCCGAAGGTGTTGATCATGGATTGCCGTCCCATGATATCCACTTTTTGCGGCAAATTTTGGGTCGCTAGCAAATTAAAGTCGGCGTCATTCTGCACCATGAAATTCGTCAAAAAACCACCAAACCGAAGCGTATATAAATCGATCACTCGCTTCAGACGTGCATCCCAAGAATATTTTCGATTAAGTAACTCTTGAAAATTCTGTTCAATTTGTAGAGAAATTGCCGAGAGTGTGAGGAGTTTTTCTTCAACATCTCGCCAGGCCTGGCGATTTTTCAAAAGACTCTGCTTTGATTCTTGTAATTTCTTTTGAGCTAATTCATTTAAACGCTGACCTAACTCCTGTGGGTCACCAAGATAGATATCTACCTCGTGGGCCAGTCGCAAATCCTGATCAGCTTTTTGCCATAAGGATAAGACACCATTTGTTTGGCAGTCTCTGCGTTCAATATTCATTCGGTAGCGACCGGGAATTAACTTTTGGCCTTCAACGAAATTTAGTCGATCAAAGAGCACCCAATGCTGAGCCGAAACTCCATAAACTTGAAAATGAATGGCTCCCCCGGACAGATTTTGATCTGCGCTGGAGTAAAAACTGCCTTCAAATGTGCATTGCTGATTTGATCGATCGACGAGCCAAATTTTGCTATAGTCACTCGAGATAGTCACATGCGGCAGAGGTACGGCTTCGGTATATTTCTCAAATATCGACTTGAGTTCACGGAAGCGCTCTAGCGTCACATCAGCTGGTCGCACAAGATCAGTTTGCATTTTTAATTGCGTGCTCACCCACCAACCAAACAGAAGAACAAAACCGGCCAATATAAAAGGCCAGCGAACTTTTTTGGGAATTTCTAACTGCACTGACTCCGCTGGGCTCTCTGAAGGGGTAGCAAAAGAATCTAATGTCGG
>JBIKNE010000001.1:0-23383 GCA_044358855.1 Bacteriovoracaceae bacterium
GACAGTGAGTGTATGACGTGGAATCGATACATCGATCGATTTAAGATTATGAACGCGCGCTTTGGTGATTTGTATCTTTTCCACGAACTCGCTCCTGGTAGCTGATCGCCTTGCGGAGACAGAAAAATGCCCCACGTGGATCCGCACTATTTTTACCATAGAGTGTGAAGGCCGTCCCATGATCAACACTCAGACGAATGTACGGAAGCCCCAGAGTAATATTGGCCCCTATTGTTCCCATCATTGATTTAAAGGGAGCAAGACCTTGATCGTGGTGAAGATAAACGAGTAAATCTTTGTTGCTCTGCTTCTGATTAAGTAATGTATCTCCAGGGTAAAATCCTGAAATCTTGAATCCCCGCACCTTAACTTTCTTTAGTCCCACCAGAAGTTTCTTCTCCTCGCTGCCAAGCAACCCTTCTTCGCCTGCATGTGGATTAAGGCCTGCCACAATCGCGTGGTTTAAGTGGGGTTCAATTTTTTTTAAGGATTCGAGCGATAATGTGAGTTTTTTGTGGAGAAGTGATGAAGTTAAAACTTTAGATACATCTTTGAGTGGTAAGTGATCAGTTATCAAAAGTGCATTTAAGTTATTCGAACTAAAAAACATGCCGAGTTCAGTTGTTTTACTTCGAGCACGTAAATACTCTGTGTGACCTAAAAATCGCTGGGTGGGCTTCTTGGGATTTCGAAGAGCATCTTTAGTTGTAGGCAGCGTGAAAAGAATATTACTGTGATCATTTTCCGCGAGCTCAATCCCCTTTTCGAGCGCAACGGTGGATTGAGGAAGTCTACTGGTTGCAAGCCAGCTACATTGAAGATGCCCCGTAGGAAGATCTATTCCTTCGGAAGTGAAAGCACTGTCGATACCGAGTGCTTTTAAATGTTTTTGTACGGTGCTTTTGTAGGCAACAAGGTGACAGCTCGGCGTCCAGTGTTTTGGAGATAACGCCAATGCCTTAAAGAACACCTCGAGACCGATGCCCTTTTCATGCCCTTGTGTAACAACAATCATAAAGTTTTTTTGATATAGTAGTTCGCGTATTCGCGATCAAACCAATTGCTCATAAGAGAAGAACTTTTCTGTGAGAATAACTCATCCTCAAGTCGTGCTTTGTTTTGTAGAAACGCTTGTGATTCAACTAGATCCTTGTTCTTAACAAAGAAACTATGAAGCCTTCCACCAATAACCACGGCCGGAGTGAAGCTTCCCTCTGGCGTTTGCCCGAGTGCTTTTGCAATCGCGGGTGCTAAACCATCTTCTTTCATACCATCAAGTGGGCTTGCTTCCAGATCAGAAAAACCAAAACCCAGTCTTCCAGTGATTTGATAATCTTTAAGGGCCTGAACGAAAAGAGCGGTGTCTTTACCGGCCTGATCTTCTGGCACTGAGAAGTCCACGAGGTTGTAAGTAAAGCTCAGAGCTTTGTTGTCGCTGTAACGTTTGTAGAACTCATTCTTGAGCTCTTGCTCGGTTACACTAACAAGAGGACCAATGATTCGCGTAGAGAAGAGATTGTATTCCATCGCCTCGCGTATAACCTCAAAGTATTCTTCGTAGGTGATTCCCTTCATACGTAAAAACTCGAGAAGGCTGTCGCGATTAAGTCCCAGCTTTTCTTCGGTCATGCGAATACGTGATTCAACAGCATCGTCACCAATGACGTAACCTTGTGCACCCAATTTGTCGCGAATGATGAAGGTGTTCACCATCATGTTGAGAATTTCGGGTTGCTTGTAGGTTTGTTTGGCGTAAAGGAATGGTGAAATTTCTCGGCGAGCTGGAAGGGTGGCTTCAACGCGTGTGAGTTCGGATAGGGAGAATACTCTTCCGTTTACAACTGCAACGATCTTATCAAGTAACTTTTCCTGGGCCGCGACCGGAGTCGAGCCCAGGATCAGTGCGAATAATAGAGAAAACATTAATTATAATTGGCTCTTATTAATTTTAATGTCGGCACCTTTTTGGAGCCCCTTAAAATACGTGGCAAGAATACCATCACGCTTTTGGTCGTAAATGATTTTCTTATAAAGATTCTTGTCGATTTGGTCATAATCTTTAATTCCAAGAACTTTCACGATGTGAATGCCCATCTGCGTTCTGAATGGACGCGTGATGTAGCCCACTTTTTGGCCTTTGATTTCTGCATAGTACTCAGGAGCGAGGCGCGTCGGAGGTTGGAAACCAAGATCGCCACCCACAGGAGCCGCTGTGGTTTGTGAGTACTTGTTTGCCATAGTTGCGAAGCTGTCAGGGTTCTTCTTCACTTCTTCGTAAATTGAAAGCGATTGATCCAAAGCTTTTTTCACATCTTGCTCAGAAGGTTGAACGCGCAAACGATAAAGGATGTGAGCTGTGCGGTATTCTTTGTTATCACTGTAGTACTTACGAACTTCGTCATCAGACACGGTGATTTTCTTCAATTCACCTTCAAGATCTTTTGAAATTTGAGCGTGGTAAAGAATTTCTTCCATCTTCGCCATCACAACAGGATCTTTATCCAAGCCATTTTTGCGTGCTCGTTGAATTCCTAGTTCACGGTTAATTAAATCATCTAGTGAAACCTCACGGGTGATTTTTCGTTGCGACACAAAACGAAGATTGTTTTGGTGATACTCCTCAAATTGAGCTTTGGTAATTTTCTTACCGTTAACGGTTGCAACCGCATCGACGGGGGCCTGAGCACTTAGGCTAGTAGCGACAGTGATGGCCAAGGCAAGATAAACAGCTTTCATAATCGTCCTCGAGGGTTTTAGTGCTAGTAAAAACGCTATCATGCCCCGATTTGCCCCGCAACATGTTTCGCGAATTCCAAGAGCATATGCTGATTGATGTTCTCTTTGAAGAAACACTGAATCGAGGCATCTGGATTAATTTTGTACAGCTTTGGTTTGCCCATAAACACATTGAGAATTTTGTCACGCAGACCATCATTACCTTCAATGACTTCTTGATCGAAGAATAATGTCACGGTGTTACCCGAGACTTTCGCTAATCGAACACCCAATGGTCTAAACCATAGTCTTGTTCTCAGAATTGCAAAAAGTGATTCTAATTCTTTGGGAATGAGACCAAAAACGTCGGCCATCTCAGCGTTCAATTCTTCCAGTCGCTCTAAGCGATCAGCATTAGACAAACGCTTGTAGTATTTCAAACGAGTCGCATGATCGATGATGTAATTGTTTGGAATAAAGGCATTGAATGGAGCTTGAATTTCAATATTTCGCGCCGACATTTTGCGCTCACCCTTCAACTCCAAGACGGCTTCTTGTAATAGATCCATATAAAGCTCAAGGCCGATCTGATCAACGTGCCCGTGTTGTTCGGCTCCTAAAATATCGCCAGCCCCGCGAATTTCTAAGTCTGCTGAAGCTAGTGAAAAACCTGATCCCATATCAGCGTAAGTTTGCAGCGCTTGTAAGCGGCGGGTGGCGACCTCAGTAAGAATGCGATTATCGGGAACCATAAAGTAGGCATAAGCCTTACGGTCAGAACGTCCAATTCGACCACGTAATTGGTGAAGTTGAGCTAGGCCATAAGTGTCTGCGCGATCAATAATCATGGTGTTGGCATTCGGAATATCGATGCCTGATTCAATGATCGTAGTAGAAAGTAAAATGTCGCTCTTGTGCTCAATGAAGTCATTAATCCGCTTTTCCAGTTCACGCTCTGGCATTTGACCATGTGTTACTGTGATGCGCGCTTTTGGAACAAGTTTTTTTAGATAAAGTTCATGCTCTTCAATATCGTGAACACGGTTATGTACGTAAAAGACTTGTCCACCGCGGCCCAACTCTTTATCGATGGCAGATTTTAAGGTCACATCATCTTCTTTAATAATGTAGGACTTGATCGCTTGACGACGAGGTGGAGCCGTTTGAATGATCGACATATCACGAACTCCAATGAATGCCATTTGCATCGTTCTTGGAATGGGAGTGGCGGTCATAGTCAGAACATCGACGCCTTGTTTAAGCACTTTCAGTTTTTCTTTATGATTAACACCAAAACGATGCTCTTCATCGATCACAACGAGACCGAGGTCCTGAAATTCAACCTTGTCGGATAGAACTGCGTGGGTCCCAATGACAATATCAACTTTCCCCTCTTTAAGTTTTTCAACAACCTCTTTAGATTCTTTGGCTGTTTTAAATCGAGATAGCATCTCAATCGTGACAGGGAAATTTTGGAAACGTCGTTTGAAAGAATGATAATGTTGAAGGGCCAATACCGTGGTTGGAACGAGAACAACAACTTGTTTTTTATCAAGTACGGCCTTAAATGCTGCTCGAATTGCGACTTCAGTTTTACCGAAACCCACATCACCGCAGACCAAGCGATCCATCGGAAATTGTGCCTGCATATCATCGAGAACATCATTGATAGCTTTCAGCTGATCAGGAGTTTCCTCGAAAGGAAATGACATCTCAAACTCACGGAACATATGTTCTGGTGCAGAAAAGGGAAATCCTCCCGCAAGTTTTCTTTCTGCTTGCATTCTTAACAGATCAAAGGCGAGCTTCTTTACAGATAAGCGTGCTTTGGCTTTTTGTTCTGAGAATTTCTTCGATTGAAGATTGGCAACCTTTACGCCTGCACTGGCATCAGCGTGTTTTTGCACCAAATTGAGTCGATAGACAGGAACATAGACCTTGTCGCGATTCTCGTATTCAATAACAAGAAAGTCCGACTCCTGGTCAGCAACCCTTAAGCTTTCAAGACCGAGGTATTTACCAATTCCGAAGTCTCTGTGAACAACGAAGTCGCCGGCTTTTAAAGTAGCAAGTTGTTCGGCAAACAAGTCTGGATTAGTAGCTGCTGTTTTTTTTGCTTTCTTTTGTTTCGCTGCAAATAAGTCTGACTCACCTAAAACCCAAAGATTTTCTGCTTTATAG
This sequence comes from Bacteriovoracaceae bacterium, assembly GCA_044358855.1. Lineage (GTDB taxonomy): Bacteria > Bdellovibrionota > Bacteriovoracia > Bacteriovoracales > Bacteriovoracaceae > UBA6144. The sequence goes on from JBIKNE010000001.1 coordinate 4,897, forward strand.
TAGAAGCCCTCTGCGAGAGGGAATTGGAGCCAACCAACTTGATCTCCATGTAGGGGCAAGTCATTTTCTTTAAGTAAGAATTCAAATTCTTGTTTGGAAGATTCGTTTCTCGGAACGACAAGAAGTTTTGCACCTAAACGTAACTCATCTTTAAGTGTATTGAGCATTGCTTTGATATAGGCAAACTTATTATCGGGGACGCTGCCCAGCTTTGCTTGAATTTTCTGCATGATCTGATTACGAAGACTGGTGATACCGAGATGGATTTCATTTCTCATGCCATCTTCGAGATCAATGGCAATATCGAGTGTTTCAACAACTAAACGAAACTTAGCTTTGTTTGTTAGTGTTTCCGCTGCGAGTTTTTGCGGCAGGGGTAAAATGACCTGTGAGTCGTTGCGATCAGCTTCTTGTTGAAACTCGTCTTGCCACTGAGTCAGAGTCATATCCCACTCTTGTCGAGCGTTGGTGCGATTAATCTCAGTGATTAAAGCATCAGGCTTAAAAAATGCAGTGAGTGTAGAGGGCTCAGCAAAAAACAGTGGTGTAAAAACAGGATAATTCTCAAAAAGCTGTCCTTGGCCCAACTGTTGAAAAACACTTTTGCGTATGTCGTAACGATTTTTAAATTGAGGTTGAGCCTGAGGAATATTTTCACGCAAAATTGAATGAAACTCCTCGCGTACAAAAATTCCTGGAGCAGGGGCGAGAATTATCTCGTTTAACTTAGCATCAGAGATAGATTTTTGAGTTTCAGTATCTACTTCGACAATGCTTTCGATCAGATCATCAAAATAGTGCAAACGAATTGGCCGTTCACGTAAAGGATAGATGTCGAAGACTTCTCCTTTTCTCGTGAAAGTGCCGGGCTCTTCAACAGAAGGGGTCGCTCGATAACCAAGGGAGACGAGTTTTTCGGCCAGATCATGCGGCGAGACAATATCTTCAACTTTTAAAAGCAAAGAATACTTTTCAAAAAAACTTGGTGGGGGCACATAAAGCGAGGCAGCTTCAAGAGAGGTAACCACTAAACAAGGCCTCGGATCTTGCACTAATTGTGACAAGACGCGAAAGCGCTGAACAAGTGAAGACTCTGAGGAAATGATACTAGTGTACGGTGAATGACCTAGGCCGGGATAAAATAATGCACGTGGCCTATGTTTGAAATTTTCCCAAACCTGTTCAGCTTCTTCAGGGTTCGCTGCTATAATCAGCTGATGTTGAGAGTTAAAAAGTGAATGAAGCGACGCCTCATAGATAAATCCCCAGGCGCCTGGAGACACACCGCGAATAAACATTTCTCCTTGGTCACTGTTGCGCCAAAGATTTATGCGATTACTCAAACTACTAAACGGATTCATGGTGAAGCTCTGTTGGGGCCAAGATTGCTCAAGTACTGTTCACTTATTTTCGAGGCAATCTACCTTAAGCACATCAAAATAACATCTTTGCTCTTTTCAACAACTTTTGTATCGTAAAGGTGTTTTTTCATTAAAGTTTATTCTCCCTGGAGACCCCATGACATCCACCCAAATCGATGGATTGATGCCCGTTGTTATCATGATGGGACTAGCGGTGTTGCTGTTTCTCGGTGGCCATTTTGCTTCCGTTTTACTCAGCCGCAAGAAACCTACTCAACTCAAACAAACTGCCTACGAGTGCGGTGAGATTCCTGTTGGCTCGGCTTGGTCCGCGTTCAACATTCGTTTCTACGTTGTGGGTTTAATATTTATTATTTTCGACGTTGAGTCTGTGCTCATGTTCCCTGTCGCTACCATTTTTAACGAAATGAACGCTATGGGTGAAGGTGTTTATATCCTGCTCGTTTTCTTAAGTTTTATCTCTGTATTGATTGAAGGCATCGCTTACTGTTGGAGAAAAGGCGACTTGGATTGGGTTAAGAGTTACCAAGTCTCAGCACGTAAATCTGTGGTGACACCGTCGAAGAAGGTCTCTGTATGAACGAAACAGTTGTAACTTATCTCGCTCAGTATGAGTTTTTTGATTATCTCACGGCCTTTTTTGGCGAGAACTCACTCTTACTTACGACAATTATCTTTTTTGTTTTCGCCGGAATCTTCGTTGCGGTAGCGGCAACGATCGGTGGACTTGGAACATATGCAGAAAGAAAAATTTCTGCAGATATTCAAATGCGTATGGGGCCTAACCGTGTTGGTCCGTTTGGTATTCTACAATTTCTCGCTGATGGCGTGAAAATGATTACTAAAGAAGATGTTATGCCTCGCACGGCTGACAAATTTTTGTTCTATTTAGCACCCCTTATGTGTCTTGTTGGTGTTTTTGCCACCTTGGCAGTTTTTCCAGTTTCAAGTGGCTTCACCTTGGTTGATCTTAACGTTGGCGTGTTTTATTTAATCGCCATTTCATCATTGGTCGGAGTGGGAGTGTTCTTAGGTGGCTACGCCTCTAACTCGAAGTGGTCAATGTTGGGCGGTATGCGCGGAGCTTCGCAAATTATCTCTTACGAGATTCCTGTTACGATCTCTGTTCTCACCATCACACTTCTTGCCGGCTCAATGTCATTTGGGAATATTGTCGCGAAACAAGAAGGTTTCCTAACGAACTGGTTTGTGTTTCATAATCCATTCGCTTTCATTGCTTTCTTTGTGTATTTCGTTGGGGCGCTAGCTGAAACCAACCGTGCACCCTTCGATCTTCCTGAAGCAGAATCAGAACTCGTATCTGGTTACCACACAGAGTATACCGGTATGCGCTTTGGTTTTTTTGCTCTCGCTGAATACATAGAGGTATTTGTCGTAAGCGGTGTTGCCGCTGCACTTTTCTTGGGTGGCTATAATCTTCCGGTTAAAGTCGAAATCGACATGATTCCGATCCAGCTGGTTCAAATCAGCATCATCGTGGGTAAGTCACTTGCTCTTTACTATGTAGTTATTTGGGTGCGCTGGACATTCCCACGTCTTCGCGTCGATCAACTGATGTCGATCTGCTGGAAATACCTCACTCCTATTGCCATCTTTAACTTGGTTGGCTGTGCAATTTGGATGGTGGTGTTTAAAGGCCAGTCGATGGCTCAACTCTTGATGGGGCACTAATATGTTTTTAGACATCCTATTTCTTGGCTCTGCTTTGTTAACAGTCGTAAGTGCGATTCTCGTTCTCACGACTCGAAACATTATGCACTCCTGTATCTTTGTACTCGGTTCTTTAATTGGAATCGCCGGACTCTATGCCACCTTGGGCGCTGACTTTGTCGCTGTTACTCAGGTGATGGTTTACGTAGGTGGCATCGTTATTCTGATGTTGTTCGCAGTCATGCTTACTGGCGGAAAAGACTTCGTTTCAAAAGCACAAAGCCTTTTAGGTCTTATGCCTACGATGGGTAATGCCTGGAGCTACGGTGTTGGCGGTTTGGTTGCTGTGGTCTTCTTGTTAACAAACGTACAGCTTCTTTCTCGTTTGGGTGCCATGGCACAAAAGAAGAACGACGGTTCATTTGAATCAACAGTTAATAAAATTGGTCATCTCTTGGTGAAAGACCATGTGTTGGCCTTTGAACTTTCTTCCGTGCTTTTGCTCGGAGCCTTAGTGGGTGCAGCGATCATCGCTCGTCCACGTAAGCAATAAGGAGCGCGCCGTGATTACTTTGGCGTCTTATCTAGTTATTTCGATGATTCTCTTTTTAGTGGGAATCATGGTGATGTTGTCGCGAAAAAACATCGTGGCAATCCTTTTGGGTATTGAACTTATTTTGAATGCAGCGGCGTTGAACTTCGTCGCTTATTCAAAGTTTGTGACCAATAACCTAGATGGGCACATTTTCAGTCTCTTTATTATCGTTATTGCTGCCGCTGAAGCAGCCGTTGGATTGGCGATTGTTATTCGTTTCTTCCAGCTTAAAGAGACGATCCACATTGATGAAGCGACACAGTTGAGGAATTAACGTCATGGAATACACAATTGGCACTATCGCTCCGATTTTCCTTTGCCCATTTCTCGCATTTGTAATTAATGCGTTCTTTGGCCACAAACTTCCGCGCCACGGCGACTGGTTAGCCGTATTGGCGATTTTTGTTTCGTTCCTTTTTGCTCTAAGAATCTTCTTAGACTTCACAGGAACATTTGCCACTGATTACTACATCCATAAAGTCTTTAACTGGTTTGATCTTTCAGCTGGTGGTCAAACATTTAAAATCGATATGGGTATCTATATTGATAATATGGGTGCCATCATGTTGTTGATGGTGACGGGTGTTGCGACGCTGATTCACCTCTTCTCTACTTGGTACATGCACGATGACCCTCGCTACGGTCGCTTCTTTGTTTATGTTTCATTATTCACAAGTGCGATGTTGGGTTTGGTTCTCTCTGACAACCTTCTCTCTCTCTTCATTTTCTGGGAGATCATGGGTTTCTGTTCGTACTCTTTGATCGGTTTCTATTACGAAAAAGAAAAAGCCGGAAATGCATCACTTAAAGCCTTTATGACCACACGTGTAGGAGATGTTTTTCTCCTTCTCGGAATTGTGATGGTTTGGCACGTAGTGGGTTCAGTTAACTTCGTTGATATTTATGCCGCTATTGCTGAGGGTAAATTCGCAGGTCTTCAGATCTGGGGAATATCACTCGCAACTTTCGCAGCTTTCTGTGTATTCATGGGCACAATTGGTAAATCTGCTCAGTTCCCCCTTCAAGTTTGGTTACCTGATGCGATGATGGGGCCAACTCCATGTTCTGCCTTGATCCATGCCGCCACCATGGTTGCCGCTGGAGTTTATTTATCACTTCGCACTTATCCTTTAATGGAAGCGGGTGAGCTAACTCACTTTATTGCATTAATCGGTGCCATCACGGCCTTCGGTGCAGCGACTATCGCTCTTGTTCAGACAGATCTTAAGGCAGTACTCGCATTCTCAACCATTTCTCAGCTCGGTTATATGGTTATGGGTGTGGGTGTTGGTTCTTATAATGCTGCCTTCATGCACTTGATCACTCACGCAGTATTTAAGGCGTGTTTGTTCCTTTCGGCCGGTTCAGTCATTCACTCTGTTCACGAACAAGAGATGCCTAAGCTCGGTGGACTTCGCAAAAAACTCCCCTACACATTCATCGCCATGATGTGCTGTACGCTAGCTATCGCCGGCGTTCCTTTCTTTGCAGGATTCGTTTCTAAAGATCGTATTCTTGGTGATGCTCTTTTCTGGGGCACTTTTGCTGGTCAGAACAAATTTTGGATGATTGTTCCTATTCTTGGTTTCGGCGGCGCCTTCCTCACCGCATTCTATATGTTCCGTATGATGTTCTTAACTTTCTTTGGAAAACCACGCGATCATCATATCTATGATCATTGCCACGAAGAGCACATTGGCTTTAACAGCAATATCCCGCTCTTAATTCTTACCGTGTTCACTTTGGGTTTTTGGTACTGTGGAACTTTAACAGGCCAATCATTTGGCAAAGTCTTCGGATCAAAGACGGAATGGTTTAAAGTTTTAGTAGAAGCGCCAGTGACCTCTAAGTTTGTTGGCCGCACACGTGAAACACTTTCAACTACTGATACGAGAGTTAAGGCGGAATTACCTAAGGCAGTCTACGAGCATCAAACTGGATATGTTGGTCCAAAAGCCGATGATGAACATGGCATTCACCATGCGCATACCTATGGTGCAATTGCTTCAATATTCATCGCGTTTGGTGGAATTCTTCTCGCCTTCCTTATGTACATCCGCGGATCAATCAAGCCATGGGCGGATACATTCAAGGGCTACACTAAGATTCTTCAGAATAAGTATTTCTTTGATGAGCTCTATATCGGTGTTGCGATTCAAAAGGGCCTGGTGCCGTTCAATCGTTTCCTCGCTTGGGTTGATATGGGAGTCTATGACCGTTTTGCCGTTGATGGTTGGGCATGGGTTAACCGTCAAATGTACCGAGCTTCAAAATGGTTTGATGATGTGATTGTTGACTCAATTGGAGTTGATGGCACAGGTGTGGCGGTAAATTTATTTAATCTCGTTCTTCGTATTGTTCAGTCAGGTAAAATTCAGTTCTACTTCGTAGTGTTGATCATTACTTTGGCCGGCTACGTTTGGACTTTAAAATTTTGATTTTTGCTTTTTAGCGCGAGGAGAATAACGTGAACGGTCTTCTTAACTGGATTCTTTGGTCACCCGTATTTGGCATGGCCGCAGTGTTGCTTATCCCAAAGGGTAACGACAACATCATTCGCTGGACATCTTTGGTGTCGACGGCCATCACCTTTATCTTAACCTTGGTTCTCTATGCGAACTTTGATGAGAGTATCGGCGGCATGCAACCAGACTTCCTCGTGAAGGTTCCCTGGATTGAGCAATTCCACATTTTCTACAGCCTAGGAATCGATGGCATTTCCTTGCCTATGACGCTTCTTAACGGCTTGTTGTTCTTCCTCTGTATTATGTCTTCATGGACAGTTGAGAAGAATCTTAAGGGTTACTTTGCCCTTCTCTTGATGTTGCAATCAACGGTGTTTGGTGTTTTCTTCTCGCTCGATTTCTTCCTGTTCTATGTTTACTGGGAAGTTATGCTCCTTCCGATGTTCTTCTTGATCGGTATTTGGGGTGGCGAGAATCGCGAATACGCGGCAGTTAAATTCTTCCTCTATACGTTCTTCGGCTCGATTGTGATGTTGGTCGGTATCATTGCCCTCTACTACGCAACCGGAAAAGGCGTTGATTCGTTCAACATCTTGGCGATGCATGGTGGAAAATTCTCTGATCTTACGGTTCATATTTTCGGCAACGAATTTAACTTTGAGCGTTTGTTCTTCTGGGCCATGTTCCTAGGTTTTGCAATCAAGGTACCAGTTTTCCCATTCCACACTTGGTTGCCTCACGCTCACGTTCAAGCTCCAACAGCTGTATCCGTCATCCTCGCAGGTGTTCTCTTGAAAATGGGAACTTATGGCTTCCTACGTATCGCTTTCCCAATCTTTCCTGCCGCATCGGTTGAGTATTCAACCATCATTGGCGCACTTGGATTGATCTCGGTTATTTACGGGGCGTTCTGTGCTATGGCCCAGGATGATGTGAAAAAACTCGTCGCTTATTCGTCTGTGTCACACATGGGCTTTGTCATGATGGGTCTCGCTGCCATGACAGTTCAGGGTATGAACGGAGCTGTTCTTCAGATGTTCAACCACGGAACATCGACGGCCATGATGTTCTTGTTGATTGGTATTCTTTACGAGCGTTCACACCATCGCTGGATTGTTAAGCCAGATGGTTCAAAAGGTTTCGGCGGTCTTTATACTCAGCTTCCGCGTTACACCATCGTTTTCATCATCGGCATGTTCGCTTCCTTAGGACTTCCAGGCCTTTCGGGCTTCATCTCTGAAGCATTGATTTTCTTGGGCATCTATCAGAAGTTCACAACAATGACTGTACTAGCGATCATTGGTCTATTGATTGGTGCTGCTTATCTCCTCTGGATGTTTAAGCGCATGTTCTTCGGTGATGTAAATCCCGAAGTAAAAGATTACGAAGACATGAATACTCGCGAAATTCTTTACATGCTTCCGCTATGTATTGCAGTTATCGTTTTTGGAATTTTCCCGTCTCCGATCTTGAACATTATGAAAGCATCGGTCGGTCAGCTAGTTGATTTGTTGTCTAAATATTAGAAGGGGGCCTTGTGCTCGAGATTTTAAAAACCTCTTTGCTTTTATACCTTCCTGAGGTCGTTTGCGTCGTACTGATGTGCTTGTTGTTGATTGCAGAATCAATGCACAAGGAAGAAGGGACCGATCGTAAGTCGGTATTTGTCTTGGCAACTGCAGGCCTCGTACTTGCAGCCGCGTTTCTTGTACACAACTTGGGAATTCCAGGAGCACCTGCTTTTTATCAGGCAGTAGTGATTGATTCGTTCGGTACTTTCATGAAGCTCATCATGGTGGGCGGAACAATTGGAACAATCTGGTTAGCGCGATCTTCAAATGACATCTACCCAAATTTGAAGTCAGAGTTTGCAATTATGGCCGTGGGGACACTCATTGGCGGTATGCTGCTGGCAAGTGCCAACAACATGCTTACTTTGTATTTAGGAATCGAGACACTCTCAATTCTTAGTTACGTGATGAGCTCACTGAAGCGCGAAGATTCGACTTCAACTGAAGCAGGCATGAAGTACGCCCTCTACGGTGGCCTCACTGCAGGCGTCATGCTCTTTGGTATGAGTCATATTTATGGAATGCTTGGCTCAATTCAGTTCGTTGAACTCGTGCCCAAGGTTGCTGCTCTTCAAGGTGCGGATCAAGTTTATTTGATGGCGTCTTTCTTGTTGTTCTTTGCTGGACTCGGATACAAAATTAGCGCTTTTCCATTCCATATGTGGAGCCCAGATGTTTATCAGGGATCACCAATTCCGGTCACAGCATTTTTTGCAATCGTTCCCAAAATGGCAGGCTTAGCCGTTCTTATTCGTGTTTCACACCTATTCTTTGGTGGAGATAGTGGCTTAGCAATAGCTTGGGTTGGATTGCTTCACGTGGTAGCAGCACTTACCATGACTGTTGGAAACGTATCAGCGATTGGCCAAGACTCGGTTAAGCGTCTTCTCGCTTTCTCATCTATCGGTCACGTTGGGATGATGATAATGGGTATTGTCGTTTTGAACGAAGTTGGAGCGCGTGCCATCTTGTTCTACGGTGTTGCTTATATGTTCATGACTTTGGTGGCGTTCTGGATCACTTCAGTTTTGAACGACGCTTATGGCACAGACAGCCAGGCTGTTTTCCGCGGACTCATTCATCGCCACCCGGTCATGGCGATTGCGATGTGTGTGGTTTTATTCTCGCTTGCAGGCATGCCGCCATTTAGTGGCTTCGTGGCTAAGTTCAATATTCTCTCTGTTGCCATTGAGAAAGGTTATATGAGCCTAGCTTTCATTGCGGCAATCAACTCTGTCATTGCTCTTTATTACTATATGAAACTCGTTAAAGAGATGGTGTTTGGTAAGGCAGAGTCACAAGAGAAAGTGGCTGGCTTTACTGAAGGAACAACAGCATTGATAGTCGTATTAACGATTCCAGTATTTCTCTTGGGGATTTTCTGGGAAGGCTTAATGAATCTCTCGGGCAGCGCAAAACTTTTTTTACAATAGGTGGCTGAATGGGAAACGAAATTTTCGTTCTCATTCTTCCGCTCCTTTTGCTGGTAATTCCTGCTGCATTTATGCGCCTGAAGCGCCATTCTGATTTGGTGAGTGCCCGTCAAGGACCACTCATTTCTTCAGAGGCGCTCGATCAGCTCACGCTACACTTTGTTATTTATTTTGTTCTTATGCTTGTTCCAATTGGCGGTAAAATTGCTGGCGATTTGGGGCAACCGATAGCCCTTATTATCCTTTTCATCATTCTTGTTTCACTGCTTTTCCGTTTCAAGAAGCTCGGCGATGAGTGAGCTTCATGTCTTTTCACTCTTACTTTGCTCCGTTGTAGTGAGCATAACCGGTGTGATTCATCTTATGAGAACTTCACCATGGACATCTGGCCGTGGTGGTCTATCTGTAAGTAGTTGGCGTCATTGGTTTGCAGAGCAAATTCAATTGCGTTGGGGTGTAGAGAGAGAATCCTTCTTGGCCCGTCTTGCAAAGATAGCGGTTCTATTGGTTAAGTACGGTGTTGCTGGATGGACGCTCCGTCATTCGGGAGACCTATCGCTATTATTTTGGGTTTTATTTTGGGTTGTTCTGCTCGTGCTTGAAGTAATGAAAAAAACAGCTCAATTTTATATCCCAACGAAATGGGAAAGCGTCTCATTAAAGCTGGATAGTGAGCATTTTTGGTTGATACATCTTGTATTGCTTGGATCTGCCGAATTACAAATTGTGAGCAGTAGACCTTGGGGCATAATGTCCTTAACTGTTTTTTATGTCATGTTTGCTGGTGAGTCTAAGCCTTCAATTCTTGCTGCCTTGGAGGATGTAACCTCATGTTGTTGGGCGCTGATTGCAATCAGTTTTTTTGCAGGCTTTCCTTTAGCAGATTTTGAAACTTTCGCGCTTTCACTTGGGGCACTTGTTTCTTTGAGGGGTATCGTACGTGTCATCGCAGGACGTGCATGGCTTCGCAGACGCTTTTGGTGGGTGGCCCAGTTTTGCCTTATGACTTCACTAATTATTAAATCATTGGCGGTTATGAATGTTTGGACTGCTTTTAATTCTTAATTTGCTGGCCCTCGGAGCACTCTTCACAAATCATCGGCTGGCCGCGATGGTTTGTTTTTTATGCTATTCAGCTTTTAATCTTTTTTTCCTATTCCAAGCAAATCCAACAGATCTCGACCCTGTTTTTTTTGCCATCATGACATTAAGCTCAATCGCAGTTTATGCCGCCTTAAGTGCTCACAGTAGAGACCAAACACTCACTCACCAAAAGAAGCGCGCCAGCTTTCACTTACTAATTTGGTCACTCATCCTCGCTTTCTTTTTTGGACACTGGTTATTAGCACTCCATAAAGGAAATGTTGCAGTCAGTTCGGTTCGTCAGGTCGCCGAAGGACTTCAAAATGGTGAAGCTTTCATGCTCCTAGCGGTAGTGGTTTTATGGTTCGTGGGGAAAAATTTGTATGATAGACGCTGATTTATTTCTCTTCGTACCAACGTTGTTTGCCATGATTTGTTTATTCACGCGAAGAAATATTTTTTGCATGTACTTAGCCATCATGGTTTGGCTTCAAAGTGTTATTGTGACAGCGGCCCATCGTCCTATGTTTGCAAATGTTGAAAGGCAAAGAATCACATTTGTATGTTTATTTATGGCAGTGCTTTGTTTTGCAATTGTGCTTTCTTTTATGCTTAGAAAAAGAAGGCGTTCATCATGACGTCTTCCGCACTTGTTCTGTGTGTTGTTTTGGCAACACTCATTCGCACACAAACTATTTTGAGTGGAAGAAAATCAAAAATTTTCTTCAGCGGCTTGGGCAGCATGGTTTTATTACTTCTACCCTTGCTTGCAACCTATATAACTAATGATTTTGGTCTCGCGTGGAGAAACTACTTCTATCATTTTAGCTTGGCACTTTCATGTGTGATTCTTGTATGGAAGTTTCCGAATTGGGAGAACTGGTGGTCGATCGCACTTCTCTGGACTTTGTTACCGCTGATCTACACTCACGACAATTTAGGAATGTGGCTAGCAGTTATAACAGCAGAGTTTCTATTGCTTTTCGCCTATCAAGAAATAAGTCCCGGTTCGGATTATCACAAATATGGCCTGCTAAGATTGATGGTTATTTTTCAATTCTTCGTTTTTGAGCATCTTTTTCTTCAAGCGAGGCCAGCCTGGGCGGGAGAAATTTTAGCCGTCCTTTTAATTCTTCTTTATCTGATGGGGTTAGTTAAAATTTCAAAAAAGCTTTTTTCCTCAAGCGCGATCAATTGGCTCTTCCTGATCGCTTATTTACAGTATGGAACGATGATGTTCGACAAAATCCTGCTGGATGCTTTCGCAAAATAATCCGAGCGAAATAGTTTGGCAGGTGATTTTCTCCCCGCGAAATTGAAAAAGCTTATAATGGTTAGGTATGGAGAAATATAGGGTTCGCCTTAAAACTGGGCGAGTCGTCGGACCATTTTTAGCAAATCAAATCCTCGAAATGAGGACAAAGAATCATATTGATGGGAGTGAAGAATGTCAGGTCTTCCCAACGGGTGATTGGCTTAATATTGAAACATTTGAATTTTGGATGAACGAAAATTCGGGGCTCGCAGCGGGTGAAGGAACTTTTGTTGTAGACCTTACTACCCTTAAGAAAGAAAAAGAGCTCGCGCCAAATCTCCCAGAGCTTGAGTTAGAACAAGTGCATCCTCGTCAAGAGAGATCGGTTACGCTACCCGCCGAAGAAATGGATCCCGAAAAGTTTCGTGAGTTTGATTATAAATCTCACGAGCCAACAGAGGTTCCGGCACAAGTACCTAAAAAAGCGACACCCGTAAAAGAGCAAGAAGTTCAAGAAGAGGAAAACGAAAAAACTGTCGTACGTGTCATACAAAAAAATACGACAAAAGTTACCGAAGAGCTATCTGAGGATAAAACCACTGTAACGCCTGATGCAATTAAGTGGAGAAAGCAGCAAGAAGATCAACGTATTAGGCAAGAAGCTTTTAGAAGGAATTTTGAAGAAGAGTCACGCTTATTAAAAGAAGCTCAGGCAAAAGAAAAAGTAGATTACAACGAAGATGCTACTCAGGTTGCAAGACTAGAAGACATTCGTTCTTTGGTTGCAACCGAAGCCAAGCAATCAGAAGCAGAGTTTAATCAGATTGAAAAAATTGCACTAGATACAAAAAAAGATAAAGAGAAAAAAAAGAAATTTGAAGAAGATGAGACCGGCAGACAAGAGCTTGAGGAAAAAGAAGAGGAAGAGAAAAAAGCCAAAAAGAAAAAAACTATTATTGGGGCACTTGTTGCCCTTGTGATTGTGGCCGCGTTGTTTCCAGAAGAAGACACAAAAAAGAAGCCTGATGTTATTGTTCCCATCGATCCGATTATCGAATTTCCAGTTCCGTTCAATGTGAAAGATCCATTAAAGTCTGAGCAATTGATTGCTGCGGGTAAAGAACTTTTGAAGGATGGTGTTTACTACAAAAAAATTGAAGCGGCGGTTAATTATCGAAAAGCATATGAAAATGACATTGAAAAGAAAGCACCTCTCTCACGAATAATTCGCTTATACGGCGAACTATTACCTCATTCGTCTAGATTTGAGCGAGATGGTGGAGTGGTATTCAAACTGTTGCAATCAAATCGGTTGTTGCAAGATGTGGATCCTGATGTCGCCCTAGGTGCAGGTCTGTTTTACCGAGCCATTGGAAAAATTGATGCTGGCCATGAGGTTATTGATCGATTCGTTAAGTCCGGCTCAAATAATCCTACGAGAGAATTGTTTGCAGCATACCTAATAAGTTTAACTGATAAAAATATTGAAAAGAAAGCAGACGAGGTCGCGAGTTCTCTGCTCAAGACTACTGGGCGCGGTATAGACGTAAACCTTGCTCTCATACATTATTACCGCTTCAAAAATTATCCCGAGAAAGCACAAGAGGTGCTTCAGTTGGCCTTAAAAGAACAACCCAAATCTGTTCCACTAATTATTACCAAAGGTGAGTTCTGTTTTGAGTCACTAGACATGAAATGCGTTGCTGAAGTAATAAAGCAAATTAAAGAACTTGAAGCTGAAAAATCAAAAATATTTTATGGCAAGATGCTTGAGTTTGAGGGATTTGTTCTCGCGTCTCAAAATAAGACAATTGAAGCCACAAAAAAGTTTACCGAGTCGTTGAAGTTTAATGATTCAGATACTCTTCGCGATAAATTAATCAATATTAAAGATATCGATGCAGGCGCAAATGACGAAGCTTCGAAGTTGATCAAGCAGGTTCAGGCGCGTGAACTCTATAAGGCTTCACTGGAAGCAGCAAAGCTTTTCGATTTTGAAACAGCTCTTTTGAAAGCATTGTCGGCCCATGGTCTTAGGTCTGGATACATTAAGGCGGATCTTGGTTTAGCTGAAATACAAATGCGTCTTGGCATGACTAAAGAAGCAATGGAGACTTTGGAAAATTTACAAAAAGCAAATGCGGTTGATCCGGTAGTAAACTTTGCATTACTTGATGGATATATTCAAAACTACAAATTTAATAATGCGAAAAGACTTTTTGCTCAATTGGCTTCGACAGAAATGAGAGAAGATTGGCGCTATTCTTCTCTTAATGCACGAATGTTTGAAAAATTAGGAGACTTGAACCAATCAATTCTCTGGTTACAAAAAGCGATTAATCAAAATCCGCTTGAAGATGAAAATCTCTTCTCGTTGGCAAAACTCTTCACGCGTGCCAAAAGATTTGGTCAGGCCAAGAATAACTTATTCAAGGCGATGGAACTTAACCCAACACATATAGAATACAAGCTCGCTTATGCGGCAATAATATATGAAGTAGATGGAGCAGACAAAGCGATCGATTACTTGTTTGGTCTGTTAAAGCAATTTCCAAAAAACCCATCTATCTTAGGTGAAATCGCTATTTATTATCACCGTGCTGGAAAAAACCAACAGTTTTTGGATACTAAAAAAGATATTGAGGCTTTACCTGTCCGTGATCCGCGAGTTTATAGATTCTTAGTTAAATCATCAATGCTAGATGAACGCTGGGATGATGCAATTAAGTACACTGAAGAGCTAATCAAGCTTGAGCCGGGTGAACTCAGTGCCATGATGGATTTAGGAAAAATGTTGATGCAGCTTAAGCGATATAAAGAGGCAGCCACATGGTTTGTAAAAATTCGCGAGAAACTTCCTACTTATCCACGAGTGGGCTACTACAAGGCGTTGATCGAGCTCTATGTCGCTAATCCTGACCAGGCGCTTTTGGATGTTCGCGAAGATATGAAAATGAATGGCGAATATGAAGATGGTGTAAACCTGGTAGGAGATATCCTTTTCAAAAAAGAAGAATATAACGCTGCTGAAAGCGAATATAAAAAATGTCTTCGCATTAATACTCGATCTTATGGTGCGATACGTGGTCTAGCCGATGTTGCTTACAAACGTGGACAATTTGAAACAGCGCTCGATTTATATAAGCGTGCTATTAGTGAAATGCGTAATTTCTCAGACCCAGAAGTGCATCGTAAAATGGGTGATGTCTACGACTCCTTGGGGCAGGGCTCTATGGCCATTGAAAGTTACCAAGTGTATCTTAAGCTCGTTCCTGACGCTCCCAATAGAGGGGCAATTGAACAAAAAATCCGTCTGCTGGAGTAAGCAATGCTCGACATTAAGCGCCTCGAAGAATCACATCAATTAGTCAAAGACTGTCTGATTTCTCGCAACTCAGACCCATCAGTTGTCGATCAGGTTTTGTCTTTGAATCAAAAGAGAAAGTCACTCACCACTTCAGTTGAAAGTCGTAAGGCGGAAGCCAATAAACTTTCTCGCGAGATTGGTGAACTTAAAAAAAATAAACAAGATGCTCAAGGCCTGATGGATCAGGTGGCAAAACTTAAAGCAGAAATGGCGCAAGATGAAGCCAACCTAGCCACTGTCCAAGAAGAGCAAACACAAATCCTTCTCACAATTCCTAATCTATTGGATACCTCAGTGCCCAAGGGTAAGGATGAAAATGAAAACGTAGAGTATCGTAAATGGGGTACTCCTCGCGTTTTTGATTTTACACCGATGGATCATGCTGATGTAGGCGAGAAGCTTGGGATGCTCGATTTTGAAGCTGGTGCTCGCGTTACGGGTGCACGCTTCGTATTTTTGAAAGGTGACTTGGCTCGCCTAGAGCGCGCCTTGATAAACTTTATGCTCGACTACCACCTGGGTCAGGGCTTTCAAGAAATCATGCCTCCGTTTATTGCCCATGAACGCAGCCTCGTCGGCACAGGTAATCTTCCTAAGTTTAAAGACCAACTTTTTAAATTAGAAGATACCGACTGGTACCTGATTCCAACTTCTGAAGTCACGGTAACAAATATTAAGCGTGATATGGTGATGGAAGAAAAAGAGCTTCCGTTAAAGTACACCGCCTATAGTCCATGTTTTCGCTCTGAGGCGGGCTCACATGGCCGTGACGTTAAAGGTCTGATTCGCATGCACCAGTTCAACAAAGTTGAAATGGTCTGCCTTACAACCCCTCAGCAATCTGAAGCGATTCATAAAGCCATGATTGAGAGTGCCTGTACCATTCTAGAGAAGCTTGAGCTTCCCTATCGTGCAGTTCAGCTTTGCTCTGGAGACACAGGCTTCTCTTCTCAAAAATCGACGGATCTCGAAGTCTGGCTGCCAACTCAAAATAAGTACCGCGAGATCTCTTCAATTTCGAATTGTGGTGATTTTCAGGCACGAAGAGCGAATATTCGATTCCGCAATGCGCAAGGAAAAATGGAGTTTGCCCATACCTTGAATGGATCTGGTCTGGCCGTTGGCCGGACGCTCCTCGCCATACTTGAAAATTGCCAACAGAAAGACGGAACGGTTGCCCTACCGACTGCGATTCAGCCGTATATGGGAGGCCTTAAGACGCTTTCTCCGTTGAAATAAAGCTAACGTTCACTTATATTGATTGCTCGCTTGGAGGACTGGCCGAGTGGTTTAAGGCAACAGTTTTGAAAACTGTCGAAGGTGAAAGCCTTCCGGGGGTTCGAATCCCTCGTCCTCCGCCATATTTTTGTTCGGGACCTTGGTTTTTGGAGACGTGGGTGAGTGGCCTAAACCACACCCTTGCTAAGGGTGCGTACCCTAACAGGTACCGTGAGTTCGAATCTCACCGTCTCCGCCACTTATTACGTTTTCAATCTTGCGTATTTTTACTTTATTGTTTAAATATCAAGACTCTTTTTCTGCGCAGCCGTAGCTCAATTGGATAGAGCATCTGACTACGGATCAGAAGGTTTGGGGTTCGACTCCCTACGGTTGCGCCATTTTAAAAAATCTATGAAATTTCTTATCATCTCACTTTTGGCAACTTTCCTTATCTTGGATGTTTACGCCGAAGAAGAATCACCGCGCGATACCCTCGTGAGGAATGCTCAAAGAGTTGAGAAAGGCGTCTTGAAGGATCTGGGATCTCTTCGCGAAAAAGGTTGTCAGCTTTTAAAGAATAAAGAGTGTGTGCCGACCAAAGAAAAGAAAACAGAAGAGCCAGTCAAAGAAGAGAGAGCTAACTAAAGCGCGTTTTCATTTCCTCTAAGCCCAACTCCCCTAATAATTTATCAAGTCGCTCTTGTGGGTGACGACGTGGCAGATCTTTAAAGGTGGCCACGATCAGTTCATTCTTCATAGAGTGCTCCCACCCAACGAGCTCAGTCACTCTGACTTGATAGCCGTGGGCTTCAAGTTGCAAACAGCGAAGAACGTTTGTTATGTGGCTGCCGAATTCGCGTGTGTGGATGGGGTGGCGCCATACTTCAGTTAAAACATTGTGAGCAAGAGTCGGGCCCTTGTTCTTTCTTAACACACTCGCGATCTCTGCTTGGCAACAAGGCACGAGAACGAGGTGCTTTGCTTTTCTCTCTAGACCAAAGCGAATGGCGTCATCTGTAGCTGTGTCGCAAGCGTGGAGTGCTGTGACGACATCAATCGTTTCTGGAATTTCTTTAGCACTCATAGAAGCTTCTACACTTAATGGCAGAAAGCTCATGCGATTAAATTTTAGCCGTGTGGCAAGATCTTTAGATTTTTGTACTAACTCTTCTCGCGTTTCAATGCCGTAAACGTGGCCTTGAGTTTTGTCTTTAAAGAACAAATCATAAAGGATGAACCCCAAATAAGATTTTCCAGCTCCCATATCAACCAGATTGGCTCCATCTGTGAGTAGCGGCTCGATAAATTGATAGAGGTGATAAACTTGTTTAAGTTTCCTGCGGGTGTCCTGATTAAGCTTCCCGTCACGCGTAAGTATGTGGAGCTCTTTTAAGAGCTCCACCGATTGACCGGGTCTAATTTCAGGAATAAGTGTCACAGCTTAATGCGAAGGCCGCCCTTCTTCTTTTCTTTTTTCTTTTCTTTCTTGGCAGGAGCTGCGGCTGGAGTTGTAACAGTCACATTAGAAAGTGCCGTTAACTGTTCTTGAGAAAGATTGATTTCTTTTTGAATGTGCTGAATAAGCTGCTTTTTTGCTTCAACATCAGTTGCTAGGGCTTCTGTGCGAGCTGTCTTGGCATCACCTGTTAGTCCTTTGCTCCAAGTTTTCTTCTCGTCATCTAATTGTTTTTTGAGAACTTGGATATTCTTGTCTAGGCAATACTGACGATCGAGGTTGTCAGTAATCTTCAAGCAGTCCTGAGGTGTTTTTGCGGGAGCATTAGCAAATACCGAAAGTGGAAAGAGAGCGAGAATTACAAAACGCATGGTCTTCCTTTTTATAAGTGTGGGTTGATCATAGGAAGAATATTAGGCAAAAAAAAGGGCCATCTTTCGATGGCCCCTGATCTTAAACAGTTAAGCTAGATCTTAGTAACGACCGCGTCCACCGCCGCCGCCGCCGAAACCGCCACGGTCTCCACCGCGACCGCCGCCGCCGCCAAATCCACGATCTTCACGTGGAGCCATTGGCTTAGCTTCGTTAACAGTCATAGCGCGACCTTCGAAGTCAGTGCCGTCAAATTTAGAGATAGCAGCTTGAGCTTCGTCGTCTGTAGACATTTCTACAAATCCGAAACCTTTGCTACGGCCAGTATCACGGTCAGTGATGACTTTCGCAGAGTCGACAGAGCCGACAGAAGCGAATTTCTCTTGCAAAGTTTTGTCGTTTACAGAGAAAGGAAGGTTACCAACATACAATTTCTTACCCATAAGTCCTCCTGTTAGGCATGGGGCCGCTAAAGAAGAAGTCTTATGACACCGATCTTAACGCGGACAGTTCACGGCGGCATCTTAGCAAAAACGTAAAGCGTCCACAAGTCCCCAGACTTGTTCAGAAAATGTGAAGCTAAAACGAATTTTCAAATACTTATAATTGATTAGCG
>JBIKNE010000108.1:0-6852 GCA_044358855.1 Bacteriovoracaceae bacterium
AACTTGCACGTCCTATTTGGTATCGTCAGGAGGCCCCATGAAAAAGATATTAGTTGTATGCTCACTACTTCTAGTGACATCCACTGTCTTTGCACAGAATCGTATCTCAGCATATCTCATGTCACCTTTTGCTCTAGTCACTCGACTGGCAGAAACAGGAATTGTGGTGACATCGGCCGGAGTGCAAACTCTCTTAGGACCCTTTCTCACAACGAGGGCGACATTAGAGGCGCGTGGGATTGCCGGCCAAGAGCAAATTAAAGACGAACTTCTCGCCTTTGATAAAGACATGCGCTTAGGTCTAGTTGGTGACATTGAAGATATTCGCCAACCAGGGATTCGCGAACTCTTTGAAGAAATCTCTCGAGATGAAGAAGAGTTGAAACGCATTCACAACTTCTATCCCGAAGGCTCACTCATCTTGAAACTATCAACCATTATTACTCTTAAGCTTTTTTATTAAGGAGCTCTTATGAAATATCTTCTGTTATCACTTTTAATTGCCAGCAATGTTTTTGCTCAAGTTGATGGCTGGTACATTTCGATGGAATTGTCTCTATCTCCGTTTATCATGACACGTGATTCAACTCGCGCCATTGGAGATCTTTCAGCACGTTTATTTAATGGTATTCAAAACAGAGGCGTAGGTGGCGTTGAGCAATTGCGTGATGACTTGTATGCCTACGATCAAGACTTGCGTGCAGGATTGGTGAAAGATTTTGGCGATATCCGCCAAGTGGCTTTGAAGGAACTTGTGCTGGAAGTAATTAACGATAAAGAAGTATTAGCTGAGATTGAAGGTAAGTTCGACCAAGGAACAACGGCTGACAAAGTTATTGCAGCCATCGGCCTTGGTCTTTTTCCAAAAAACTAGTATTTAACCAACTTACGAAGCGCTGTCGTCACATCTGAGACTTGGGGGAGGATAACCTCTTCCAAGTCAGGGCAGTAAGCCACATGGACATCCTGAGAAGCTACACGCAACACTGGCGCATCCAACAACTCAAAACACTCCTCATTCACGCGAGCACAGATTTCACCGGCATAACCTGATGTTTTGTGTTCCTCATGAGCAACGAGCAGACGATTAGTTTTCGCCAGAGACTTTTTCACAGTCTCCATATCGAACGGAGCAATCGTGCGCGCATCAATCACTTCGATTTCAAAACCTTCCTGGGCCAACTCTTTGGCAGCTTCAATTGATTTCTGAACTAAAGCTCCCCAGCAAACAACAGTGGCATGTTTACCTTCGCGAGCGACACGAGCTTTGCCAAAGGGAATCATATACTCTTCACCTGGATCGGCCGAGCGGTTGTAACCTTGATAGTACAAATGCTTGTGCTCAAGGAACATGACTGGGTCATCACAGCGAATAGCTGTACGTAGAAGGCCGATAGCATCTTGCGCGTTTGAAGGGAACACGACGCGAATACCTGGTACATGACTGAAAAGTGATTCACCAGACTGTGAGTGGTACATGGCACCACCACGCAAATAACCACCAATCGGAACGCGAACCACCATGGGACACTTGAAGTCTCCACCTGAGCGATAGCGAGTCGTCGACATTTCATTTTTGAGCTGCATATAAGCAGTCCAGATATAGTCGAAGAATTGAATCTCTACGACGGGCTTAAGTCCACGCATCGCCATACCAATAGCCCGGCCAATGATATTGGCTTCAGCTAATGGTGAGTTGAACACTTGACCTGGCTTACCGGCTTTTTGAACTCCGTGAGTCACCTTAAATACGCCACCCTTACCTTTCAGATCAGGGTTGTCGTATTTCTCGACTTCCGTGAAGTCAGCGACGTCTTCACCAAAAACCATCATCAGTGGATTTTTCTTAATCTCACTCTTGAGTGTCATATTGATAGCTGTGGCGAGTGGAATATCTTCTTTGCCCGTCATCTGCGCTTTCGTGTCAAATTCAGCGCTCGTAGGATCCACTTCGTGCGAGTACAAGTGATCCATATAAGTTGATTTATCAGGCCAGGCAGTCGCCAGGGCTTGAGTCATGGCTTCACGAACTTCTTTATTCGCTTCATCCAACACTTCTGTGACTTCAGCTTGAGTCATCAAGCCTGTGTCTGTTAAGAAGCGCGGATAAGAGTTAAACACATCACGGTAGGCTTCATCTGCTAGATCTTCTTTAGTGCGATAATAGCCATGATCGTCAGAGAGCGAGTGTGAGTATGGACGAGTCACAGTAGCATGAACGAGTGCAGGTCCATTGCCAGCACGAAGATATTTCTCGGCTTCCACCATGGTGTTGTATGAATCAATCGGACAGTTACCATCACAATTAAAAATTTTGAGTCCTGGGAAATTCGCCAAAGCTACTGAGATCGAGGCTCCCGGAGTCTGTACGCGAACAGGAACTGAAATGGCATAACCGTTGTCTTCTACCATGAACAAGACTGGCAGCTTGTTCACACAAGCCGTCGTGAGACCTTCCCAGAATTCCCCCTGAGAAGTTGTGCCGTCACCGGTTGAAACATATATGATCTCGCGGTCTTCATAGGCCGGAGAATCTTTGAGTTTGTTTTTCTTGAGATGAAGACCTGCTTCCGCTAGACCGACAGCTTGCAAGAACTGTGTGCCAGTGCAAGATGATTTAGAAACAATGTTCAAACGCTTACAGCCCCAGTGTGCTGGCATCTGACGGCCATGAGAAGCCACGTCACCGACGTTTCCGTTGGCCTGACAGAGCATTTCATAAGGAGTCATACCAAGACCTAAGCACAGAGCGCGGTCTCGGTAGTAACCGATGAACCAGTCATGGGCCGGCTTAAGTACACGAGCAGTTGCTGAAAGAATTCCTTCATGGCCTGCGCCCGAAATTTGGAAGAAGGCTTTGTTTTGCTTCTTCATCAGAATTTCTGTGTCGTCAGTTTTACGCGAAAGATAAATATTCTTCAAAAACCAACGGAGATCGGTTTTTGCCAGTTTATGTTTTTTGATAAGCTCAAGCTTCTTGTCGTACACAGCATTCCCCTTTTGGGCTTCGCTAGAGGTCTTCCCTGCTTTCGTTTCTGATGTGTTGGCGCGCATGGTAAAATCCTTAGTTTCGGGATGCACCATCCTAATCAATCAGAGGCGAAAAATCTATTCAGGGGTTCAATCGATTATGTAGTTTTCTCAAGAGTCGGCCTGCTTCATCACGAGCACTGTCTAATATGCGGTTTTCAGTACAGGTTTGAGAGGAAAAACTGTCTAAGATGCGCTCATAATTGCGAGGAGATAAATCGGCCTTTTCTTCATAGCGCCGCAACACTTGATTCACCAGGAAACGGTAACTCTCAACAACTGTGAGATCTTTGGGAATAGCACTGTCAGTCATAGCGGCTAAATCTTGCAAACACCCTTTATTTTCTTCGGCTGGGCGACGAGCATCCGACAGGACAAAATTCGCTTCACCGTCCCCAGTGAGACGATCTCCATCGAGCGTGACAAAATATTTCAAGTGAGTCGCCTGCTTAGATCTAATTTTGAAATAAGGTCCCGTATGGCCTGAAAAAGGGCCTTCTACTTTAACAAAAGGGCGATTGGTTTTCACCCGTAAATCAAAATCTTCAGAAGAATAGATGGTATAGCCGCGCATATCTTTGATTGAAACGTAAATCCTCAGAGCATCCTCTCCATCAGAGCGAATTCGTTTTTTGTAAGTAAAACTTTGTGAATTGAGCACGTCCACTTCATGGATTTGAAAATGAATTTGTTTAAAGTGTTCGACTCGTTGACCACCAATCACAAATCCAACCTTGATCACACTTTGTTCGGTGGTGAGCTCAAGTTTCACGTCCCATGCTCCTGGCGAGACACGCTTAATCCAAGAGAGATTGGCTTCGCCTTCTAAAATCATTTCAGGCGGAACAGCACTATCCATTAAGTTGCCGTCTTGATCTTTTACTGTCAGTCGATACAGGCGATGAGAAAAACTTTCCTTGCGAATAAGCTTCCATTCAGAACGGGATAGGCTGGGCGGTTTAGTGTAAACAGGGGCTTTCGCTAAAACCTCATTTGAGATCTCTGTGGCCGGAACTCGTTTCAATTGATGGCTCGTACCCGGCCAAAAATGTGGATCGGGCTGCATATGAGCGCAGCCCCAAACGAAGAAGAGAATAAAAAGTTGAATATACCCAACCATAGCTATCAAGCTTTTCGGTTGGGCACGGGAAATACTGAACTAAAAAGATCAATCGTTAACCAGTCTAACTAGCTTAAATTACAAAACCCTTAGTTCTGTTGCGACCTTAATTGGACGCTCTACCTCAAGGCCTAGGCCCTTAAAGATTGAGCTCAACTCGGATGGACGAATCCCTGAGCCTGCCGTAATCGCCGTTTTCACCATTACTCCCGGCATTTTGCAGGGTGAAACCTCATCGATGATATCCATAACATCCGAACTCAAACTCAACTGGCCTGCCGAGATATCAAGCAAGAGTGGCTTCACATCCTTCTCGATATTTCTTTCTTCTTTTTTGGAGAAAGACTGAATGGTTAACTTCTCCATTCCTTTCAATTGAGTGAGTACTTGCTCGATAACTTCACCATTTTTGACCGGCAAAAAGTATGTGAATGAACTCGCCTGGTCTTGAATCGAAGGTGTCTTGGAACTAATTTCTTCAATACTATGGAAAAGCAAACCTGGCTCAGCATGCTCACGCAGCTTATTTAATACAAAATCAAAATCACTCCACGCTTCTGGAACACGCACATCAAAGCTTTCACTCAATGAACTAATTCCGAGAGCAAGTGCTGGTCCAAAAGAGAGCAATGGACGAACATGATAGCCTTCAGATCTTAACGTATCTAGATCAGCTCGCTTGAAAACGCGTGCTATGATTTTTTGTAAATCGAGGTGCGAGATAAAAGTAATCGGCCCGACTTTGGCAAAACTGATGCGATACTTGAAACCCGTATTGTGCCCTTTCTTCTCACGGAAATCGAGAATGTCTTTGCGCAAAACCTCTGGAGCAACATACGGAATGTCAGCAACCGCGTCCATCTCACCCAAGAACTCGCGGCGCTCTTCGACCATGCCCTTAAGATCACACGCGACACCGCAGTGGTAACAAACCAGCTTCTTCTTATCGATACTGAAGGTTTTCTCCAGTGCTTCAAGACTCGAATGGTGAACGATCATGCCTGCCACTTTTCCGCACGGTGGAGAGAGACGATTCTTGACTGCTTTCTTCCATTCAATCTCTAGGAATCGGTCAGTGAGACCCACATCAATATGACTCCACGCAAGCTTGCCTTCGACTGGGATCGTACCAAGGAAAATATCAGGATCAATGCCCGACTCTTCGACTGATTTGATCCAAAGATCGTATTTGAATTGATCATCCCATCCGTCAAAGCGTGCTCCGCCTTTCCAAGCGGAATAGATGATATTGGCAACACGACGATCACCACGCGAAACGATTCCCTCGAGATGACTGATCTTTGAAACGTGTTTTCTAAAGTTGAGTTTATATTCTTTAGCAAGCTGCCAGAGCATTTCCTGCTTACGAACAATCTCACTATGAGTAATCATGGCCGCCCACTGAAAGGGCGTATGTGGTTTTGGAACAAATGACGAAACTGAAACCGTGATCGCCGGACTATGAACTCCAACTTTACGAGCCGTCAGGCGAGCATCGCGACCTGTTTCCATGATGGCACGAACATCCTCATCATCTTCTGTCGGAAGGCCAATCATGAAATAAAGCTTCATCTTGCTCCAGCCGCGCGAGAAAACATCGGCGGCAGTCTTCATCATATCTTCGTTAGAAATATTTTTATTGATCACATCGCGCATACGCTGGCTGCCCGCTTCGGGAGCAAAAGTCAGCGAGGAGTTTTTGACTTCGGCGAGCTTGTCAAAAATACGTTCATCTAAACCATAAGCACGCAGCGATGAAATCCCCAACGTGGCATTTTCTTTTTGTAATTTATCGAGGAGCTCTAGCACCAACGGAGTCACGGCTGAGTAATCCGCCGTTGAAAGACAAGTAAGGGAAGCTTCATCAAAGCCACCATTTTTTAATCCACTCATAACCATATCAATCACGCTCTCAGGTGAGCGCTCACGAACGGGACGATAGATCATACCTGCCTGGCAGAAGCGACAACCTTCCGTGCAACCGCGAGAGAGTTCAACTGAGAAGCGATCAAAGATCGCTGTCATGTGAGGAATGGGAGATTTAGTAGGAAACGGATAGTCTTTAAGCGATTCAATGATAAAGCGCTTCACGCGCTTGGGAAGAACTCCATCAAATTCAGGTTTGGGGCCGGTCACAACTTCCATGCGAGTCATGGGATCTATTTCAGTATCGTAGAATTTTGGAACGTAGATACCAGGCCACTGAGCAATTTCAAAAAGAATGGTGTCGCGTTTTTTACCGGCCGCACGAGATGTACCGATAAAGTGAACTAACTCTCCAATCAATTTCTCACCATCGCCAATGACGACGAAATCTAAAAACGGTGCCAGCGGCTCAGGGTGAGTGGCACAGGGACCTCCCGCTGTGACAAATGGGTCGTCTTCACTGCGATCTTTTGTCCAAACAGGAATTCCACCGAGCTCCAGCATATTCAAAATATTTGAATAGCTCATCTCGTACTGAAGGCTGAAACCGACAATATGAAAGTCTTTGAGTGGTTTGAAATTTTCGAGAGTAACAAGAGGAAGATTTCTATCGCGAAGTTCTTTCTCCATATCAACCCATGGAGCGAAACAACGTTCTGCTAGAAGGTCAGGACGCTGATTCACTTCTTCATAAAGAATCTTCATACCCAAATGTGACATACCGATTTCGTAGGTATCAGGAAAACATAAAGCCATACGCCCAATCGAGGTATCCC
>JBIKNE010000109.1:0-6741 GCA_044358855.1 Bacteriovoracaceae bacterium
CAGTCTCACCATCAAGAATATGGGAAGTGGCCGATGATGCTGGCGCTGCTATTGACTGCCACGCTCATGGCCAATGATGAAGACTGCGGCACATGTGCCAAACTGCAAGGCGTGCCTGCAGTTCCTGAATCCATCGAACAAGTCTCCAAAGCAATTGGTAACTTCACAGTGGGTGGCGATAAAGAAGTGGCCGCGGCCTTCTGTCGCGCTCCTCTGCCTGATGATCTCTCCATGGCCGAATGGATGGAAGAGCACGAGACCGAGAAAAAATTTTCCAAAGAAATCAATGGTGTTTCATTTGAAAATGAAAGCAAAGAAAATCTGCGCACCTTTGAACTTCTCACCACTGCCGTAGATTCCTTAGGACGCCTTGATCTCGCTCGCCAAAAGAAGTTTCAATCACGCTGTAATAAAGTTGATTGCGCTCTCAAAGAAATTTTTGGCGACACTGCAGTCTCTATGAAATACATGCAGCAGCGTTATGGTTTTAACACCTCTCACTTGGCCTATGCCAACTCGTCGTCTTGGAAGAAGAGTGAGTTGCGAGAATTAATCCAAGCGGTCAAAGATTTTCCCGAAGGCGTGTTGCCGCAGGACGAATCCCGTCCGTTCACTCGTTTTTCTAAAGGCTATATTCCAGCAAACTATGATGAAAACACGCTGGCCGATTCGACGATTCGCTTTTTTGATCGTTGGGAGAAAACTTCTCCCGGCACTCGTCAGTCCACTGTAACTCACGAGATCGCCCACTATATTGCTCAGAAAACTCGTGCCGATGATTCGGCTCACTGGCTTAAGTGCTCTGATTGGACAACCAAGCAAGTGATGGAAAACGGCAAGCCGGCGGAGCAGTGGCAACTAGGCAAACCGGAAACAGTCGTATCGAAGTACGGCAAGACTGATCCAGGAGAAGATTTTGCTGAAGCCGTGACGGCCTATCGCTTTTCGCCCAATGAGCTTAAGGCCATGGCACCTGATAAATATGAGTACATCAAGAACACCATTTTTGATGGAGTGGAATACACCACCGAAGAGATGTGTCGTAATCCCCAGAGAAACTCTGAGCGCTTAAAAGAAAAAATTTCTCAGCAACTTACCCAACTTAATCCTAGTCCTAATGAGATCACACGCCTCTCTGGAGGATGTCTCAGTGCCATGTATGATCGCTTAGCTGAAGTGGATCGACTTGATTTGAAAACAGATCCTTATGTGCAAAACTGTTTAGGATCGGCCACTCCTCAATTGGTGCAAGAGATGGCAGTCAAACAATTAGCTCAAGATACGACGGGAAAACATCAAGCACCGATGTTTCGAAATGTTAAAGTGGAGCTGCCACCCGCACTCAAACAGAAACTTCAAACCCAAGCACCCACCAGATTGCGTGATCATTTTATTTCTAGCTCGACTTCCGCTGTTTGGGCGGTCTTAAGTAAGGTCAAGCCTTTCACGGAAGCCAATTGTCGCAACCACGCTTTCGAAGATGCTCCTAATTATATGCATCAGGCCTCTGCTATTTCTCCAGGATTACACTGGGAAAAAGGCAATGAAATCAGAAGCTTTGCCCGTCGCTTTTGTCTTGGAATCGCCGCCAAACGCAAAGGTAATACCTCTGAGGTTGAGTATTATGAAGTCGAAAGACATCTGCGCTTTGCTCTGCCTTAGATAGCTCTCACACTTCCCAAACGCACACGCTGTGATCCTAACAGCGGTGTAACCCACACTTCATAGTTTCCAGCTTCAACTGCTTTGAACTCGACTTCTTTATTAGGCGTGCGCATCGGCAGAGCGAATTCTTTTGAAGCAGCAGAGCTGGCGGTTTTTTGAATCGAGAGACTCCAGCCTTCGCCGTGTTTGCCGGTGATGCCATGATCAAAGGGCATACAACGGAAATTGATGGTGCGCTCTTTCTCATCGGGCGAAACAAAGACTCCGCCACCCAAAGTAATTTTGCCTTCGTGATCAGTGATCGTACTTGAGCAATTGCCAAAGAAGTAACGATTATCCGCCACTTCTAGTGGAGCAAGGATCGCTGAATATGTTCCCTTCTCAGTGACTTTTATACTTCCCTCAAGCGCTTTGACTTCGCCTTCGGTCTCAGACGTGACTTGCAAAAGAGTGGGACTTTCAGGAATAAGTTCCACTTTACCGTACAGAGCTGAAATTCCCATATGACGTAAATTAATCACAGGCTTTGTTGCCTTGGTGGTGGTGGTACGCAACTCGAATAAAACCGGCTCAATATCAAATTCCACTACTGCTTCGCGGCCCGTACCACCGGCCATGATGAGAGTGACTTGCTGATGTCCAGCGCGAGTGACCGGCACCCATACTTCATCAGTGACAGCGACTTGTTGCTGGCGAATTTTATCCGCATCGTAAATCAGAAAGTTCACACCAACCGGCTCGCCTTCTAACATGCGGGCCTTCACTTTAAAGAGACCCACCTCACTGTTGAGATGAATACGAGCGCTACCTTGACTACCGACGCGCAAAACATGGCGCGTACGAGTTTCAACAGAAATATCATTAAGTACTGTCACCGGAACAATCGCTAAAAGATCATTCGTGTCAGCATGACGAAGTTCAATTTCACCAAAGCCTTCGCTCTCGCCTTGTAAGACTTCAGTTAGATCGACTTCCACATGCAAGCGCGAAGTAACACCTGAGGCCCACAGCTCACTAGATCCTTTGATACCTTTTGAATACGTTACCTTCAATGGAATCATCAAATCAGTCTGCGCCGAAGTTGGAGCGATTTTAGAAAGCACTCCCGTGATATCAATACGACCACTCTCCACCGCACCACTTTGCGAAGTATAAAATAAAAGTCCGCGGCCACCGATGGTGTCCATCGCCCCTTTATTAGATTTAATAGAAAGATAATTAAATTGCTTACCCTGAATCAGTTCACGATAAATTTTAAGCGCCTCGCCGACTTGCGGCAGACCATAACCTTGCGCCACAAAGGGCTCGGCCTTGAGGCGTTTTCCTGAGAGACGAAGAGCGTGCACCACTGTGGTGGCATCAACTTTTAAACCTTCCAGCTTAATCGCTGACAACAACACTGTTGCCGCTCCCGCTAAGGCCGGAGAGGCAGAGCTGGTTCCACTGAAGGCACCAAAACCACGATCAGGACTGGAATGAGTCAGTGATGAAAGCGGAGCAATCAGCAACGGACCACCTTCTCCCAAGGGGCCTGGACCGCGACTTGAGTAATAAATGACTCGACCTTCTTCTGGTAAACCCGTCACTCCCCATACACGCTCATCGAGCTCTTTTGAAACGAAGGCACCTGCCACCAAAACTGAATCTGGATACATGGTGCGACGATTCAGGCTGCCAAGTCCTGGGCCGTTGTTGCCGGCCGAGAAACTCAGAACAATATTATATTTATTCACCAAGGCATCGATCGCCTTGCTCATAAAATCTTGCGAGCGAACCGAGCTAAAGAAAAATGAGTAACTGATGTTAGCGACTTCGGCCCCATTCTGCGCCAACCACTCAAGGCTCGAAAGAACCGTGCCCATGGTGTATTCATTTTCACTGGCGACATTGGTCGGCTCAGAAATATCGATATCTACAATTTGTGCACCTGGAGCGACGCCATCAAGACTTGGATTGCCTGGAAAATAAGAAGCCATCACAGATGCGACACCTTCACCGTGAGAGTCGCCGCCTTTTTCTGGTTGCTGAATTTTAAGTTGAGCTTTCTCTTTATCAAACTCAACTGTCAGTACCATCGCAGAGTTTGGCAGGTTAAAATACTCTCCGCTAGCCGCGAAGGTTCCGCGGCACTCCGCTTCTGAGAATTTTTCATCCAGATCAAGATCCATACAGACCTTGTCTGCCACTTGAACTTTAAATTTATTGGTTTTGCCATCACCGTTGAGATCAGGTTTGCCATCAAAACTCACACGGTCTTCATCGATCACGCCTTCAAAACCATTGTCAGTGGCAGTCAGTGTATAGGTGGCATAACTTGAAGATGAACCCAATTTTAAAATTTTGCGCGCACCCGTGGTGGTCACACGAAAACCAGGATGATGAGGCGAGATACCATCATCATAAACACCGACTATCACTCCGCGGCCATCGGCAGTGGGGTTTTCTTTCCAGAACTCGAGAATACCAAAATCTTTTTTCGCAAGATAAAGGGCACCATCGGTCACGGGAGTTGAGTTTTCTGCTTGAGCGATTTTTTCATCCAAGATGGCTTCAGCAGCAACATCTAGCTTCAATTCATTCAAGGCCGCCACATCGCCCTCGAGGCGAACAATCACATCGCCACTCACCTGAATGCCTAAGGCCGCCGCTTCGTCTTTGAGGGCTTCTGCATCAAGGCTACCAGCGATCAAAACGACTTGCGATCCTGACCCCTTGAGTTCAAGTCGCTTCGTCTTTGCCACTTCTTGTCCGCAGGCGGCCAAAAGGAGCAAAACCATAAGGGCTGTGCAGCGCATAAGTTCTCCTGGGAATCATCGATATTGTAGCTCTCGAATGAAAATTGCAGTGAAAGCCTGTATTTTTTACGAGTATTAGGCTCTACTGTCATCATGAGATTTCATATTGTTGGCCTTTGTTTGGGAATGTTATTTTCCTGCGCCAAGCCACCTAAGTTTGAGAACCTAATCGACACCCCGCTGACCACCGGCGGGGTCAATAAATGGCAGGCGACCTGGGCGCTCTTTTTTGAGGACGATCCACGCGCTTTCCCAGAGCAAGAACTGCCCATCCGCGCTCTCAAAATGAGCGACATGCAGCAAGATTTCGCCGCCGTTTGGCTCGGTCATTCTTCCATTCTTTTGAAATTAAAAAATAACTTTGTGCTATTTGATCCTGTCTTTGGAAAACGCGTCTCCCCCTTTCAATGGCTGGGCCCGATTCGAGCGCATCCACTGCCCATCGATGTTAAAGAGCTGCCCAAATTGAGTGCCGTGGTGATTTCCCATGATCATCATGATCATTTGGATGAAAACACCATTTGGGAATTGAATGCGCGCACCGAAAAGTTTTTTGTTCCGTTAGAAGTCGGCGCTATCCTGCGTGACTGGGGTGTGCCCCATGACAAAATTGTCGAGCTTAATTGGTGGCAAAGTGTGGAGCATGGTGGACTTAAAATCAGCTGTACTCCGGCGCGCCACTTTTCTGGCCGAGGCCTCGTCAATTGGAATCAAACTCTGTGGGCGAGTTGGGTGGTAGAGCATCCACAGCTTAAAGTTTTTTTTGGAGGCGACACCGGTTTTTTTGAAACCTTCTCTGAAATCGGAAATAAATTTGGTCCCTTCGATCTGACACTCATGCCAATTGGCGCTTATGATGAATTATGGTCAGCGATTCATGTGACACCCGAAGAATCTGTGCGAGCACACAAGATGCTCAACGGAAAATTATTTTTCCCCATTCATTGGGCGACGTTTGATCTTTCACGTCACGCCTGGGATGAACCGAAAAAAAGATTTTTGGATGCCGCGACGGATATTGATTATGTTCTGCCATTGCCAGGAGAAGTCGTTCAGCTTAATCCTACCACACGATAGACACGCGTCTCTTGTGGGGTTTCCAGCTCAAACTCTTCCCCTACCTTACAACCTACGACGGCATCACCTATCGGTGAGAAAACAGAAATGACCAAAATGCCTTTGCCATTTACATTCAGCATCGTTCCACCCGCTGTGGAGCAGACAAAATAGCTACGAGTCTGACCTTTGAACTCAATCTCTACCAGAGCACCGATCCCTACTTCATCATCTGACTGAAAAGATTTAATCGGCGTCTCTTCAATCATTTGTTGCTCGAGTTTAAGCTCTTCCACACGCTTACTTTGCGCTCCTGCCAAATATCCGGCCTCAATCCCGCGCGTATCGTATTTTCCGTCAGGTTTAACATCACCATCTTTGGCGTAACTTGCGGTTGTAGCTTCAGCCTCTTGAGCCACTTTAAGCTCAAGTGTGACTTTTTCCAACAATTGGCGACGGATTTCACTTTTCATACTTGCCTTCTTTACTCGCACAAGAAAAAGATTCCTTTCAGAATCATATGTGTCAAACACAGAGTCTTTACTACAATATTCAAATGATTATACAGCATCTCTATCAAATGCTCTTTGAGTTTATCGTGCCCAATCGCGAGAAACTCAAAAAAGCAGAAATACGTGCTATCCATACGCATCTTTTAACGGTGATTTCAACGGGCGCGCTGATGTGGGCCTATGCTGTATTGGCGTTTTTTACCATTTCAAATCCCTGGCCTTGTCGCGTGGGCATACTTGCTTCAACAGTCCATCTTCTTTCTCCGCTACTCTATCGCATCAATCGAGATATTTTATTCAACGCCAGTGTGCTGCTCTTCGCAGGCCTGGCCCATCAAGCGACTTTCGCCTACTTCACAGGCGGATTTATGGATCGAATAATTATTTGGTTTGGCATTCTGCCTTTTTTAGGCGCGATTATCGCTGGTAAGCGTGGTGCCATCATGTGGTGTCTCATCACCTTGAGTGCCTCTGGGGCTTTTCTTTTGCTCCATCTCAATGGCCATCAATTTCCAAACGCCATCTCAGAAAACGGGCGCTTAATTGCCCAGGCCTATATCGTGTTTGGTTGGATCTTTTTAAGTTCAATATTGAGTTTCACTTATCTCTATCATCAAGAACAGCATGAAGAGGCGATGTCAAAACAAAAAATTCACGTGGAAAATCTCTTCCGCGTATTATTTCATGATCTAGGAAATCCGATCGCTCTATTA
>JBIKNE010000110.1:0-6723 GCA_044358855.1 Bacteriovoracaceae bacterium
AAAGGTCTGCCCTCTATCTTCTTAATAACATCCGCATTTTTTTGATCAAGAGTAGCTAGCGTTGATCCTTTAAATCGCAAGATTTCCCAATAATCATCTTGTGGCTCAAAGGCACTGATCGTTTTCCTCTCAGAACTCCATGAACGTGGAGGTGCAAATTCAACTCCCAAAATGGCCTGACCTAAATCATTAGGAATCACCACATGCCAAACTTGCTCTAGCTTACCTTTGATCGCATTTGAAAGTTGCTGAGAGAACGGAACAGGTCGAACTTCCTCATCATGCTCAGGACAATACTCTTTCGCGTAATGAAAATAGAGTCCCTGCAGCGTTTCTGTTAGTCGCATAATATCTGCCACGACCGAACGTGAGCCCATAACAGGATTTATTTGTGGCAATCCAAACACCGGCAAAACAGGGAATATCTCATCCACATCGACAGCACTGGGCCGATCAGCAAAGAACTTCATTGAATTGGGGAATGAGTTAACGAAACGTCGCTTGGATTCACTTAAGAGGGTATGGAAGGCCAGTGATGTTTTTCCAGAGCCTGAAGGCCCAGCAAAACAAATCATCTTCTTGAGCGGGATATCGAGATCCACGTTCTTAAGATTATGAACTCGTGCACCACGAATTCGAATATGATCCTGTTCCTTCATCGAGACAGCATAATGCTTTCGAGGCTATCAGAGGAATAAAAAAGGGCCCCGTAGGGCCCTGATTCATTGAACAAATGTTCAAAAATATTAACGCTTAGAGAACTGACAAGAACGACGTGCACCACGTAGACCGTACTTCTTACGCTCAACTTTACGTGAGTCGCGAGTAAGGAAGCCAGCTTTCTTGAGTTCGCCACGTGAGTTTGGAGCGAGCTTCAAAAGAGCACGAGCGATACCCAAACGGATAGCACCCGCTTGACCTGTAACACCACCGCCTTTGACGTTGATGTGGAAGTCATAGCTTGAGTCCATCTTCAAAAGCTGAAGAGGTTGGTTCACGATAATGCGGCTAGTACCGACTGGGAAATAGTCAGTAAGCTCGCGTTGGTTAATAAGGATTTTCCCGTTTCCACGAGAAACATATACACGGGCCACAGAAGTTTTGCGGCGGCCTAGAGTGTGGACATCGTATGCTTTTACTTTACTCATGGTCTGTTCCTTAGAATTTCAGCGTCAAGGCTTCGGGTTTCTGTGCATCGTGAGTGTGTGTAGCGCCTACAACCACTTTCAATTTAGTTAATTGCTTACGACCTAAAGTATTTTTAGGAAGCATGCCCTTAACGGCTTCATACACGATCAACTCTGGGTGCTTAGCAAGTTGCTCTTTAGCAGTACGGCGCTTAATTCCACCAATGTGGTTTGTGTGCCAGTTGTACTCTTTCTCGTCCCATTTCTTACCAGTGAACTTCACTTTTTCAGCGTTGATCACGATAACGAAATCGCCTGCATC
This sequence comes from Bacteriovoracaceae bacterium, assembly GCA_044358855.1. Taxonomy (GTDB): domain Bacteria; phylum Bdellovibrionota; class Bacteriovoracia; order Bacteriovoracales; family Bacteriovoracaceae; genus UBA6144. The sequence goes on from JBIKNE010000110.1 coordinate 1,450, forward strand.
ATTATTTGTGCAGAAAGTAGCTTTGTTTTTGCCGCGAAGAACTTTCGCAACTTCAGAAGCCAGGCGTCCCACCACCAGGTCTGTGGCGTCGACGACCCACCATTTTTTGTTCAACATGTCCGCTTCTTTAAGAGCGAACGACTTTTGCGTAATCATAAAAAACACCTCATAAAAAACAATAAACAAAAATTTTTACTAGCAACCCCGGTTACCGTCGCAGCTCATGATGCTGAAGAAGAGGCCAAAACTTCTAAGGGTTTTCAGCATTCTTCACTTGAGAATCTTCTAGGTTTAAGGGGGACTAGAAGAAGCCAATTGACACATGGAAGCGTCCGGGGGCCTCGAGGTTACCATTGAGGTCACGTTTTCTCAAGAGCTTGATGCCGTAATCAAAGTCCAGGGTGCCAACCGGGGTGACAACTTTAAAAGTGACGCCTACTGACTGGCGAAGCTCGCCAATATCGACGGTATCGACATAGACGCGGCCCGCGTCAAAGAATACCCCGGCCATCAGGCTATCGTTAATAAAATAGCGGGGTTCGATCTTCAAGTTAGCCATATAGGCCTTGTTTTGCACACGTCCCTCACCAATATCCTCTCCGTTCGTGAGGCGGTTAATCTCCTCATCGCTATAGCCGCGCACAATGTCGGTACCGGTCAATCGGAACAATTTAATGTTGGGAATATAGCCCTCAGTGAGTTTTACGCCATCCTGCACAATAGGCTGACCATCACTATCTCGCTGTAGCTCTTTCGCCAAGTTCTCCTGAATTCCACCCACCATTGAAATCGCAACAGTGCCTCTCGGAATTGGAATATAAAAACGGTTGCGTGAAATTAATTTGTAAAAATTAATCGTGAGATCGTCCTGTTTTTGGGAGAGGAAATACGGATTCGCAAACTCATTAGAAATATTAAACCAGGCGCCAGCAGTAGGATTAATTCGAGTATTACGGAAATCCGCAGTGAAACTTGGCGTGAGTGCACCAATTTCAAAACTGCCATTATCTCTTTTTTCTGTCGCATCGAACTGATTAATACTTTCAAATTGGTGACGAAGCGAAACTGAGAAACGAGGTCCTAGCTCACGGCTAATAGTATTTGATAAACGTCTAATATCTGCATCAAATGAAAAGAAGCGACGTCGTTGAAAACTTAAAGCAAGACCATAATCGATGAAGGTCTCTTCAAGATCAGGAACGTTGAACTGTGAACTGATATTATACTCAAGCAGTTTCTTGTCTTCATCTCTCCGACGTTGGTCAAAAGCTTGGTTATCTAAACGCTGGTTGACCTGACCTGTGAGCGAAGATGAAATATTCTCACCAAAGAGATTGAGCCACGAAATCGTTCCAGATAGCTTTAGGCCAATGTCTGTTCGATATCCTGGAGCAATTTCAATTAGACCGTAATCACGCTCGGTCACTTCAACTACAACATCTGATAGAGCCGTTGAACCTTTATGGAAAACAGGACGTACTTTTACAATACTGAAAATCCCGAGTGAACTCAGTACATTTTCAAAATCCTTTACTTGGTTGGGTGTGATCGGTTTGCCTCTCGTAAAGGGAGACTTCCTACGAATGACAGATCCTTTCGTAACTTTATTTCCGACAATCACTAAACGGTTAAAGGTAATGTATTTACCTTTGCGGATTTTGATATTGAGTTTAACGGAAGTTCTATCTGTTCCGTAATTTACAATCTCATCAGAATCACGATTCGTCACATCGGCTTGATACCATCCTCTCTCATGAAGATAGTCATTCATCTTACGTACATCATCAGTAAATTGAAATGGGTTAAACGGAGATCCTTGCTTGGTTTCGATTTGGTCTAACAACTCCGCTGCTTCGTTTTCTTCTATTCCACTAAAATTAATTTCTTCCACATAAACACGTGCACTTTCTTTTATCGCATATTCAAGATCTACCTCAGAACCATTGTTCCTAAATGTCGCACGAGGATTCGGTACTTCGGCCCTTACAAAACCTAATCGAATATATTGACCGCGCAACCATTCACTAAAAGCGTTCTGTGAAACTTCATCGAAAAATCCTGTTTGCAATTGTTCAGAAGCCTGCTCATCCCAGAATTTTTTTAGCTTTGCTTCTGGCCAATATTGCGCACCAGGAAAGCTCACCTGTCTGATTCGTGTACGGATACCGGCTAAGATTTCAACTTTTGCGGCATTTACCCAATCGCCTTTGTGCGTTTGATATCTTTTTAGATTCAATTTAATCTCAGGAGAAAGATAGCCTTGGCCTCGCAAATATTCAGAGATGCCAACCTTTAGTGCTCCCTCATCAACTGCTCGTCGATAGCGCTTAAACAAGCTTCTTACGATCGTTCCGAATTCAATTTTTACATCTTTATGTGGGGCAGGTGGGACAACCAAATCGAAAACCCATTGATCTACTGGGCCAATGATAGCTTCCACGATGACATCCTCCCCAGATTTTTTTGGAGTAAGAGCGATAGTCGCTAGATAGTATCCATAGGTAAACAGCTCCGCTTCTAATTCATCCGTTTTAATTCGAGCCTCTTGGACATCAAAGTTTTTACCTAATAACTCTTGAAGTTTCTTTTCAGCAAAGGCTCTTACAACCGTAGATTCCGTTTTGACTTGAATGGATTTTAATATTTGTGGACGTCCAGGTATAACTTCCAAAATCAAATGTTGTTCAAAATCATCTATCTTGTTATCAGTTCTGATGTCAGCTTTGGGGTAACCCTTTGTTGCTAAATATTGCTTAAGTCGCAGAATTTCATCTACCAAAGCATCCTGCTCAAACCATGATCCCTTTTGAAGCTTTAAATTTCGCTCCACATATTCTTGAATTTTTGGATCTGAACTTAGAACCTTCACAGTTCCTAGATTATATTTCGGCTCAAAACTAATAGTAAGTGTTGTACCCGCAGCACTCTCTTCTAATTTCCAAGTTAAATCGCGAACACCTCCCGACGACACAACAATTTTCAACGTTTGTCTTAAATGTGTAATATTTCGATAAGTTTCTTTTAACGTGGCAAAACGATTCTTTTGATTTGTACAGATTCCACTCGACCCACAATTCACAACCACTTCATTAACAACAAGCACAGCCATTACATTATAACTAAAAGTGAGGATGAATATTGCTAGCACCATTTGGATAACTTTCATTTGAATGTCATCCTGAACTTAACGTCACCACCTATGGAATTATCAATAACATCCTCTGTTCCTTCAGCGTTCGTGCGTAATTCATACACGCCTTCTAATTGAACATTTTTTGATAATCCATAGTTCAAATTCATTTTTTGGCGCTGGCCAATCGACCCTCCTACAGTACTAGAGACTGAGAGACTCATCGCTTCTGAAAGTCTTTTCTTAACTTCAATATTTGTAGCAGTACGAGTCCTTGCTAAGGCACCGACACCACCTTGCTCACTCGATCGGCCTTGCAACATACTCTCATCAGATTGGACAAATACGGTCCCAAGGTTAACTTGTAAGCCGAATTGCTTCTTAACAATATCTGTCACTTTGAATTGATCAAAGATGAATGAACCAACACCCACATTTGTTAAATTCTGACGTTCATCTGCTGAAATACTATTTGATAAATCATCGGTATAACCAAAAGCAATAAGCGACAAGATATTTTGTTTTGAAAGAGCAGGATCTGAAGAGAGATCAAATGTGAAGCTTTCAGGATTACCAAATGCTTTTGCGGTGACTTTATAGTTTGCTATTGAAGAACTCGCAACAACATCAAAGTCTGGTTTTGTTATAGGCTTTCGTGCATTAAATAAAAACTCGGCTTTATTAATTTGATATTCACTGTTTTTGAAAAATACTTTTGATTGGCTCGAAGCTGTTTGCGCCTTACCGTCAGCACTCAATCTGAGCAAGTCACCACTCAGTTGCAAGTTACCCATAAGAGCTAAATCCATCATCGAGTTATTAAACGTGATCGCATTTTCTGTTTTTACGTTTAAATCAAGATTGATCAAACCCGAAAAAGCCGTATCAGTATCCCTCGGTAAATATTTGGTATCTGCAGCTGACGTTGTTGTACCCACGAAATCATTGAGTTCATTTTGAACTGTGCCGGAATTGATAGAAACATCACCACTTAACAAGTAGGGCGGTCTTGCACCAAATATTAATCCATCTCCACTCACTGTAACATGGGACTTACTCTTAAATGGAATCGTTGCTCTATCTAAGGTGTATCGTAAGTTTATATCCGGATTCAAACCACTCATCAGTACATTACCGCTAACCATCACTTTCCCAGAAGCTGGACGGAAGGAAAGGGCTGTGAGATCTAATTCGCTATTTTTATATTCTAAGTCATAGGAGAGATTGCTAAGGGTAAAGGGTAAAATATCAGTACTGATTGATAATTCGCTTGCACTCGATTCAAACTCCATTTCAACTTCTTTAGGAGTCAAAATCCACCTTACAAGTGCGCGCGCCCTTCCGTCGGCTCTTTGTAAATGGCGACTGAGAAGTTCTAAATACTTGGCATCCATATCAAGCGTATTTTCAATTACTAAATTTTGTTTAAAATCACCTTTGGCTTTTGAGGCTAATTTAAAGTCTGGGGCGTTAAGCTGGACATTCCACTCTTCGACCACTCCATTGGTAATCCTTACCTGCGGCCGACTGAATTGTTGGTCTAATTTAATTTCAGGCGTTGTAAGCTTAAGTGTTTTGAGCCATGTACGAGCTGTAATTTTGTTCCATTGCCAGTCTCTTACACTGAATTTCGATGTTAAAGAAAGTTCACCTTTTGCATTTGATAGTTGAGGGTTCTCTCCCAACATACCCCTCATAAATAAAGGTAAATCAGGAATGTTAAAAGAAACATCCGATTCGATATTTGTACTGCCCTTCGTTCGTGTTGAACTAGCAGACAATAAGATCCAATCACGGGCAACTTTCGCATCTACTGCAACAGAGTCGTCCCTTATATCCCATTCGAAGGTACTGTCAGGAACTGATTTATCATGCACTCGGGACTGAGATAAACCAACAAACCCTTTATGACGCCAACGATTGGGGGATTGAAACCCTTGAAACTCACCTACAGTTTGAAAAGATAGTGCTAATGGTGAGCGTTTATAAAAAGACACTTCCGAAGACGAAAGATTACGAACGGATAACAAATAATCTAATCTACTTTGAAGGAGATTATAGCCAATCTCTCCACTTACCTTACCTTCGTCTTTTGTAGCCGATAAGTTTTTAAGTAGAATTTGTTTGTTAGCATAAATAAAGGT
>JBIKNE010000111.1:0-6718 GCA_044358855.1 Bacteriovoracaceae bacterium
CGCCGCTCTCTATCACTGAAGAAATTCTTGATCTGCTTTATAACGATCATAAGTCAGTCAAAGTGCTTGCACTAGGCGGCGACCACTCCGTCTCCTATCCACTGGTGAAGTCTTGGGCAAAAGCGCGCTCAAAAAAGAAAATTGCTCTCTTGCATTTTGATGCTCACACCGATCTTTTGGACAAACGTTTAGGTATTGATCTGTGTTTTGGTTCATGGACCTATCATGTACGTGAGTTTTTCCCTTCAAAAGATCACTTGATTCAAGTCGGCATTCGCTCCACCGGTAAAGATCGTGGCCACTGGGAATCATTAGGCCTCACTCAACTTTGGGCCAAAGATATTATCACTCAAAGTTCTCATCAGGTGGCCGAACAAATAATTTCTCAATATCAGCGCGCCGGAATTGAAGAAGTTTACATCTCATTTGATATTGATGTGCTCGATCAAAAATGGGCCTCTGCAACCGGCACTCCCGAAACGGGTGGCCTTGATCCCGTTTTCTGCGGTGATGTCATTCGTCTAGTGGCAGAGAAATTCAAAGTGACTGGCGCCGACTTGGTTGAAGTCGCCCCCATGGTAAACCACAATTTCTTTCCCAATAACTCTCAAGAAACAAGTCTGATGACCGCAGCGAGCATCGCTCGCTTCTTGGCACGCGCCATGGGTGCCGATGCGTAAGATCGTTTTTCCACCCGTTGAAAATGCAACAGAAGATGGCCTTGTGGCCGTCGGTGGAGACATGAGACCGGACACTATCCTCGAGGCCTATCGCCAGGGTATTTTCCCATGGCCTCTCTCACCTGAGTTTCCTCTCGCCTGGTTCTCACCAGATCCGCGAGGCTTTCTGGATTTTAAGACTCTTCATATCCCTAAAAGCCTCGAGAAGTTTCGCAAGAAAGCTCCTTTTAGAATTGCACTCAATACGTCCTTCCCTGAAATTATTCGTCTGTGCTCTGCTGTTCCGAGAAAAGATCAGCCCAATACCTGGATCACGCCAGATATCATCCAGGGTTACACAGAGCTCTTTAACATGGGCCATGCTTGGTGTGCGGGCGCCTGGCAAGGACTGCGCCTTGTGGGCGGTGTGTACGGTGTGGCCATTGGAAATTTTCGCTCAGGGGAAAGCATGTTTACGCTGGAAGATAATGCGGGAAAGCTTGCCCTCTTAACTGCAATTGAACACTTTCAAACGTTAGGGATTGAATGGCTTGATACCCAGATGGTGACACCTGTGGTGGAGAGCTTAGGCGGGACTTACGTCCCGCGCGCAGATTTTATGCGTAAGCTAAACCAAGTTCTTCGTTGATACGAACAGTGCGCTGAAGCTCTTCAATTAAAGCCTTCAAGCGATTGTCCATTTTAACACGCTGACCATTAAGTCTAACTTTCTGGCCTTTCACGTAAGCAGCTAACTGCTCACGCAACTCTTGCGCCGAAGTTTGATACTCAAGTGCGAGTTCATCGAGTTTGTTCTTGAAACGATAATCTTTTTCCATCAAGTACTTCACCTTGCGACTCATCTCTTCTTTCAATGTGACAGTGGTGTACGAGTGGCGGACGCGTGCCAATTTAAATTTGGCGAGTGTCCAGATATAGGCCCAACCAATATCAAACTCATACCACTTATGACGGAATGAACATGAACGTTGATGAGCATGGTGATTGTTATGATCGAGCTCACCACAGATAATGAAATTTAGTGGAAAAATAAAACCAATATTGCGGCTATTATCTCCCGAAGTGTGATTGCGGTAGCCCCAAGTATGGGCAAGAGCATTGACTCCACCCACGGCAAATAATGGTGAAATAAGAATATTAGTAAAAAGAAGAACGAGACCAATTTGACTACCCAACAAAACCATCAAAACCATCGTAAAGACATAAGGTCCAAAAAATGGATTTCGGCTAATGAATGCCTCGAGTGCATTGAGCTTAATTGTTTTACGGATTTTTAAAACCTCTGGATCAGACTTCGCTTTAGTGTAATCAAATACACCCAACAAGAAGACGCGCCAAAATCCTTTCTTCACCGGTGAATGAGGATCTTTATCTGTGTCACTCCAAGCATGGTGGTAGATATGGACTGAGACCCAATCTGGCTTAGACATACTTGTCACACACCAGAGCCATACTTGCATAATCATATCGAGGTAAGGATTAAACTCTACACCTTTATGGGTGTGAGCACGATGAAACGATAGGCTCATGCAAGTAATCGTCAAATGCGCGATGAGGATAGTGTAACCGGCCCACCAGAGCCAAGTGTAGGAATTAAACATTGCACCTATCAGTCCACCCTCGCCAAGGTAGCGAGTGATGACAAAATCGCCGGTGAAATAAGAGATGATAAAAAAACCAATTAGCAGAAGGGCTTGCATACGTATTCCTTGACTCATGGCCCCCGTAAACAGAGGCAATACCTCATTCTCCCATGGCCATTTACATAGACACAAGGGCCTAACTAAATCTTGGCGAAATCCGTGATTTTGTGTTGGTCAGTAATCTGAATTGAGGCACTTTCGGCCGCAGGTGCCAGAGATTGTGGCGCTCTGAGGTAACACAGGCCGCATGAAATACAACGAGAAACATTGATATTCCAGGCCTTCTTTTTGTCCTGAAAAACCGCTCCAGCAGGACAAATCGCCTCTGCTTCTAGCATTTCAGACTCGATGATTTTCGCTTGAATGATGGGTGGTCTACGAAACTGGCGCCGGGCAATTGAAGCCGTACTTTTCAAACGCAATCGATCAACACCAACAGCACGGGCAAAACCACCAAACAAACGTGCCCACGCCAATATCATTCGGAGCTGGGCCCACTTCCACCATGGTAGTTCTGTGTAATGTTCGCGTTGCAATATCATAAATTACCGATCCAAGCTGCTCGCTTCCAAATGAAGCGAACTAAGTGAGAGAGCTAAATCTGATACTGGACAATTTTTTAAAAAATCAGGCAACGCCTGCGCCAATAAAGTAGAATTGGTTTTAATTTTAAGTGACCAAATTTTCAAATCATGAGGGTGAAGTACGACATGAAAACCTAGCTCGCCACTTGGTCCCTCAATCGCCGTGTACTGCGCACTCCAGGCCCGATCAGCTTTTTGATACCATTCACTCCACTGAGGTAAATGTGCAACACCGGTATTCAACTCTTCAATACCAGGCAGATCAATCATGATACTGCCAAGAGGAAGATTGTCCAACACCTGCCACAAAATTCTCAGCGATTGATGACATTCTTCAATTAAAATCAATGTCCGGTCATGAGCATGTCCATGCATCCCAACGGGAACATCAAAATCAATATCTTGATAAAAATAAAACGGACGTGATTTACGAAGATCAAAGTTAACGCCCGTTGCTCGAAGTGCTGGACCAGTGAGTCCTGCTTCAAGAGCGACTTGCGCAGTGATGCCCGCCATTTTTAAACGACGACGCGCCAAGGGATGATGAGTGACCATGCGGCGATAGAACACCAAAGCTCCATCAATCCCTTTAAGGAGAGACATGGCTTCCTGTACCCAGCCCGCCGGTAGATCCATCGCTAGTCCACCGAAATGTGACAAGTTAGTCGCTACTCGTGAGCCAGAATAAAACTCAAACAAAGTACGCAAGCGTTCACGGATCTCACGACACAAGAGCACAGCTTCATCGACACCTAAGTCCTCGGCCACATTCGCCATAATCGTCATGTGATGCGAGATACGACTGAGCTCCATAAAAATCATGCGAACGGCTTGCGCACGTTCCGGAATCCGCCATAGAAAATAATCTTCTAGTGTCTTCGCCCAGGCGACATTTACCAAAGGAGCGGCATTAGGCATAAGACCGTCTAGCAATGGTTGGAATTTAAGCGGTGAACAATTTTGTGCCTTCTCTTCCCAACCACGTTTCCAATATCCACCTTGTAACCAAGTGTTCTGAATTTTACCTTCATGCGCTTCAATCGCCAGTGCAAATTGATGACGAGTCAGTGGATGATTCACATCGAAGAGGTACCACTGATTCAATTCTTCCGGATAAGGGGCTTCACTCAAATTTGGATTTGTTTTGAGATGCGGCAGTCCGAGCGGTTGAGTATCTTGCGGCATCGCTCCTAATAGTTGAAGGGCCTCTGATTCTAAACGAGCAGCGCCACTAAACCACTCCAAAACAGAAGGAACACTTTCTCCTTCACCTAATAACAAATGAACCTGTAATCGCTGATGAGCTTCTAAGTGAAACAAATGATAAGTCACATCCCAGCGAAGTTGGCCGTGGTGCTTTTCGTAATGAGGATGACCGACAGTTGAAATAACTGCGATGTCATTCATTAAACTAAAGCCCATATCGTGACGTAAGATACCCATGGTGCGAGCAAAATCACGACAGGTAATATGAACATGATGGTGATCATGATCATAGTGATAGGCCCCCCCAAATGAGCCCTTATAAAAATCTTTTCTTTCACGAAAAATCGCCCAATCAAACACGTGGCATCTCCATGACGGTTTTGACCGCAGCGATTAAATCTTGAGGGGCAGGAGGGTGACCTGGCAAAATACCTTGAACTTTGAAACTCGAGATTTCTCCGCGAGGACCAATTATGTGACCTTCACGATTGATTTCAATTTCGGCACCAATCGCAATGAAGCGAGCATCAAAGCGTGCTTTACGCACCCATGCTTCTAGCATCGGCCAACTCAAAAGAGTTATTGGACCATGAATCGCCATTACGTGGGCCTCTGAAGGATCTAGTACACATTTGATTTGCGGAATTGTTTTAGAGTAAGCAGATGTTGATAAGCTATCCCACTCTGCTAGACCCAGGCCTTGACCAAAAACCGCCACGCGAACTATCCGCTGAGTCGCCCAGTTATCTAAGATACGCAAGAATGGAACGACGAGTGCTTTCATATTAAAAAATATATTCCGAGTCTTTAAAGTCATTAGGATTAAAGCGTTCTTTCCACACAATATCCTCAGGGATCTCGCTCCATCTTTCTCTAATAGCTTGATTACGATCTTTATCACACGCAAAAGCGCGCTCAGGAACACTTACCCAGGTTTCCAGTTTGGCGTGAGATCCATGAGCATGTTCATCCCAGCCTACATAGCGCCAGCGCTCTCCAATGGTTCCTCGTAAAGACCGTAAAAATGGTGGTAGGAATTTCATGGCATGATCGATGTCTTTCACCGAGCAAATTGGTAAATATTTAAGCAAATCTTCCATCGCTTCCTTACCTACATTAGACATTCCCCATGATTTTCCGCGACAGCTATAGACCCAGCCATTTTTATGCAAACGATTGAACATTGAAATCCAATGAATGAATTTCGTTTTTTCTTGATTCTCATTGGGGTTGCCGGGATAAACGACCCGTGAACAGGTGTAGAGTTCACTATGATATTTGCGCAAAAATCTTCCCAGGCGTTGGTTAAAATAAGTGGGCTTCTTGGCTTTTTTTAGGACATCCAGCGCTTTCGCATGAGCTCGCGCTTCATCGCTAGTTTTCACTGGGCGATCAAGAATCGATTCTGTGCCAACCTCATCCCATAATAAATCATAAACTCTGCTACAAGAGCGCTTCATGGCGACTAACTCTTTAGTCGTCAAAACCACCGAGCGCTTTTGCATGAAATCCATAGCACTTTGCAAATCAACTAACTGCCCTATTTTTACAGCAGGATATTGTTTATCAGCGACTTGATTACGACCGTTGAGATTTTCTAATTGATTACGAACATTGTCCCAGTTCACTACTTCAGCTAGCTGTTTCGTTGTCTTGATGCTTTTCCATTTAGCATCACGATCATAAACTCCCACCAGCACCATTCGACCTGTCCATTCTTTAAGACCAGAACATTTTCCGCTAGGACAAATTTGCTCTACTACCGCACCGATGATACGCGCTCGATAGAGGACTGGCTGCTCAATATTAAAAATCGACTCTCCTCCAAAAACAATAATGCGTTGGGGCCGATTGAGTTGATCAAAATGACGTGGAACCACTCCAGTTGAAAAACTCGTGATCCCAGAAATCTTGCCGTCTTTTTTCCAGACATCGGGCTGCGAGCACATAAAATGGGAAAAGTGCCGCTGGCCGGTAGGAACATCTAAGTCATAGGCCTCTTCTGTCCCAGCAATATGCAAAGGGAGAAAATTAATATGACTCATGGCCGGGTTGAGTTCAGGAAGTGCATCGTAGAACAAGTGAGGTTGAGGCTGGCCATGCCAGTCGGCCAAACGAATATTCTTGTCCTGCGCAAACCACACCGGTTCAATACGCGAAAGAATCAAGCTGTCGTCGGGCCCAGCATTTTTACGCCACGAGCAGCCGCCTTGCGCCAGCAAAATAACTACGAGTAAAAATTGACAATAACTCTTCATCATAACACGATGTTGTATCCTGTGCCCGGGTGGTGGAATGGTAGACACAAGGGATTTAAAATCCCTCGGCATGCTAAACACATCCGTACGAGTTCGAGTCTCGTCCTGGGCACCATTTTTTCTTCTCATAATCCTAACGACTTCACTTTGAAAAAGCATCAGATGAAACGTCAGTGAAGTGCTTTTATCCACACTCTCATTCTAACTGGGCGCGAGAAGTGATACCGCTTAGCGACATTTAACATTGTAATACATTTGATTAATCCACTCACCTGTTTCCCATTCGGGAGATAATAATTATCAATTCAGCCAATATCTAAAAAAAATTGCAAATTAAATTCGATCAA
>JBIKNE010000112.1:0-6654 GCA_044358855.1 Bacteriovoracaceae bacterium
GATTTTGAGATTGTGAGCGGGAAAAAGTTCGTTTAACTCAAGTTGCAAATGATGACTTGCTTCCGAAGAATTGAGTGTGTGAACTTTTTTTTCTTTGTGAGTGATAGAAGGGAGTTCAGTCACTTGTAGAAGTGGAAAATCTTCTAAGAAAAATGCCAGAGATTGAGCATCACATTCTTTTTTTTCTGCTTCTTTATAGTATTGTGCAATTTTTTTAAGTCTTCGTTTTAAGAGTCCGGCCTCAACTGGATCATCCCATTTGTTCAGCATATTCATGAGAATATCGAGGGCGTGTTTTTTCTCGCGACTGACTTCGCAGACTACGTGACGTGCTTCCAAGAGTGGACGCCACACCATCTCGAGTTCTGGAAATTCACTTTTAAGCTCTTCTTCATACCAACTCTTTTGCTGAACAAGGTTCAGCCCTTTTAAGAGACCGGCATAGAGGGCCATGAAATCACGAAGTTTTTCCACAACAACTTATCGGTATAAAACAACAATTCTTGAGCAAAACACTTGGTTGGCGATGGCCTCTTGATAGAACTAGGCTAGACCTATGAAATTCATGCTTTACCTCTCTCTTATGGCGCTTTCACTCCCTCTTTGGGCCAAACGAGAGCTGATTCTCAGGCCAGTGATGTGAATGGTTTTCCGGCGAGGCCTTTGTGCTTTATTTCTAACAACAAGTTGAATACCCACCAAGGTGTTTTACTTGTGAAATACACCTGCCTCGATGGCGACGATGTCTCCAGTGAATTGTGGTTGATGGAGCAAACGCCTAAGCGTCTTCTGCAAGGCCAGAGTGGTAATCTGTTAACTGATCCAGTCTCAAGTGGAGACTTGATTTTTATTGTGGAATTCAACGAAGGTCGCAGTACAACTTTGTGGCAACTAGGTTCTGAGGTCATCGCTCATAAAATCCCTCCAGAGATTCAAAGCATCCATCACTTAATGAGTGTAGGGGACTCTCATCTTAAAATGCACATCACTACAATTGAAGGAGATGCATTCCAGTGGCAATGGCTCAGAGGGAAGTGGCAAAAGCTTGTAGAAACTGGGGTGAGTTATTATTTTACTCCCGGTCAATCACCAGAACTTATTCTTCAGAAAAAGCGCTTGGGTAATGAGGGTGATTGGGACGAATCACAACCTGATGTTATTTCTTTGGCACAGGCACCGGATTTTACTCCAAAAGTTATTGCTCAAGATCGTGACAGTGATCCTTCTTCAAAATTCTTGGGATTTTCAAATTTTTGTATCGTGAATGGTTCGCGTTGGTTGGCGATTGCTCGCACCGAACTTGGCGACGTCGCATTAATCGGTCAGGGCGATCAATTTCATACTCGCTCACTCGCGGAGCATTTTCGTTCGCTGGATTTCTGGCAGCCGGCCTTGACCCGTGATGGCCGCGTGATTGTTCGCGCTACCACCCATGGCGGTGATTATGGCCTATGGATTTTAGAGGATAAGCCTCGTGCGCTCTTGAGAATGGGGGACACTCTGATGACTGATTTGGGACTTGCTCGAGTGGGCAAAACGCTCTTCTATAATGCTCCGTTAGTGATTGGTGAGAAGGTTTATATTGGAGTGGGACTTGAGGAGTTTAGTTGGGGAACCAGTTTGGGCCAGGGGATAGTCGCACTTTCCATTAATTAGCGCGTCGCAATATTCACAAAAACTGACTGTGAGACTTTCTCACTGGCATGAAATGCCAATGAGACTTAACATTTTCACATGAACTCCAAGGACGGAGAAAATTTTGTGCTGGCCCAAGGATGGGCACTGCTCGTGGGACTGTGTCTTAGTTTCGCCACGTTTGCGTCAACCTGTGAATCGAATCGCCCCCTCATCATTGGCCACACTTATCAACTTGATTGGATTACCCGTTTTCGCGTGAAAAATTCAGCGCGAGAAATGAATTATGAAGTGGAGTTCAAGGATCTCAGAACCGAGCATTGGGAAAAAGAGCTGACCAAGATTGATGCCTTGATTGTTCCAGGTGGGGCAGACATTCATCCAGGACTCTTCACCACGCACAATCTCTCTTCGAGTATGAAGCAGCAGATTGAAAATCATCGCAAGTTTTATAAGGCCAGTGACGAAGGCAAAGAGCGTGATCCGTTTGAGTACCAAGTTTTTCAGAAATATTTTAGTGATGAGAAATTCAAAACATTACCCGCACTGGGAATTTGTCGTGGCATGCAGATGATGGCGGTGGCGCAAGGTGTGCCACTGGTGCAAGACCTTAAGGCCGAGCTAGGAATTGAGAATCGCAATTATAGTTTTGATACCATCCAGGTGACGGATAAAAATAGTATCGCGGCTCAGATGTTTCCTGAGGGCGAAGCGAGTGGTTTAAAAATCCACCATCAAAATCCTTCGCTTAAATTTTTTCAAGAAATGAAGCATCGTGATCTTAAGGTGACCGCAATTTCGCAAGGGCAATTAACTGAGGCCATCGAGTCTCTATCGCGCCCTGCTATTGGTCTGCAAATCCATCCAGAAAAATCTTTTCCAGCAGTTAAACATAGTGTCTTTAAATGGCTTCTCTCTCATGCCTGTGAGAGAGTTCAGCAAGGGGAAATAAAATGAAACAAATCTTTTTACTTGCGATGATGATGTTCGCCGCTCATTCTTGGGCGAATATGCACCTGGCGCCACCTGACTTCAACACTGATACAGGAAGGGCGGTCTTTATTGATATGACTGATGCTCATCATAATATTGTGTTTGATGGCTTCAAGCGACGTGCGGTAGCAACGACTACCATTAAGTTCATCCAAAAAAATGAAGGCATGCCGATTTTTGATTTAGTACCAGTTCCAACCTCTGTGCAAATTGATGGAGAAGAGGTGGAACAACGTCTCACTTCATTGCCTGATAATGCTTCCAGTGTGCGCGTAGTACAAAAAGTTCTCCCACCAGGTGAATACACTCTTACAGTCGTGAACAGAATTAAAGAAAACGTACGCTTCTCATTGTTTCGCAATGTTCATGCAGGTTTTTGGATTCGTGATTTAAAGTCGCGCATGTTCTGGGAGCAATACCTCCCGGTTAACCTTGAATTCGACCAGCACGCTCGCAGTATGGATGTTGAATTTAAAGGTCGCAAAGTTCACAATCAAGTCATCCACGCCAATGGCACAGTCACCAAGACAGGGGACAACAAATGGCGAATTGAATACCCAGCTTGGTATACCGTTTCGGCACCTTATTTTCATACGATGAGAAAGGGCGCTCGTCGCACTAAATATTTCACACTGAAATCGATCGATGGCCGTGACATTCCTGCCACGGTTTATACTTTTTTCCCTTGGAGCGTGAACAAATACGATGAAGAGATGAAGCGTGTTTTTGTTGAATTAGAAAATGATTACGGCCCTTGGCCTCATGATGTCTCGATTGCCTATGGAGCTGGCTTTGGCGGTATGGAGCATGCCGGTGCGACCATGACTTCATTCGCCGCTCTTGATCACGAAATGCTTCATTCGTACTTTGCCAAAGGTGTGCTGCCAATCAATGGCAATTCAGGTTGGATTGATGAAGCGATTGCTAGTTGGCGCGATAACGGTTACTTCCGCTCAAGCGTACCAGGTGCGCCGGCCAACCTTGCTGGCCGTGGTGACTATGCTCGTAATACCAATTCACAGGCCTATGAATATGGCCGCAACTTCTTGGGCTATTTAGACTTTCTCCTGCAAGACAAAGGTGGCCTCAAGCCTTTCCTGCGTGGCTATTTCCAAGCTTACAAATACACTTTGGTGAGCACAGAGCATTTCATCAATAATCTCGAGTTCTTCTCTGGACTTGAGTTGAAGCAACTCTTTATTGATAACGTCTACACGCCGACTCCGGGGCGCAAAGCACATCAACATGATGTGAATCCAATGCATCCGGAAATGTCGCGCGCGAAGCTTCGTTCACTTCTTTAAATTATTCTTATCGGCCCACTTCGGTGGGCCTGTTTTTTGCTAAGGTTTAAGTGACAAAAGAAACGATCTATTCACCCATTATTCTCCTAGAAGCACGCGAGTTTTCACTGCTAACCGCGATTCGGGATTTGTTTGGTATTAAAAATGATATGGCGGCCATCATGCGCTTTAATCAGATTCTTACCAACACTAAAACCAATCCATTTTTCAAACAAGTCGCTATCCTTGATAAATTTCTCGCTGATGAAGAGCGAGTTAAACATGCCACCACTGTGGCTTTTATTAGTCATTTGCTTGCCACCAAGTCAGGATATAAAACCGATCGTGATCTCAAGACTCTTTTCTTAGCGAGTTTTTTTCATGATGTCGGACTGTTTGATCTATTGCCTCATGTGAAAGATGAAAATGAAGCAGAGATCGCGACTCAAGACCTTGAAAAATATTTTCTTCATCCGCAACGCTCTGTGGAGATTCTTGCGCCTATCGGAGTGTTCACCAACGATGCTCTCAATGCAGTGAGACAGCATCATATGCGTGTCATCGGAATCTCGTTTCCCTATAAGTTTAAAACAGAAGCCTTATGTCCATTCGGGCAATTTATTGGTTTGGCAGAAAAGATATTGCAGCTTTTAAAAGAAAATCGTCCACTCAATGGCAACGATATGCAAAAAATCAAAAAAATAATTGTCTTTAAAGTCTTTCCCTCATTTAATTCCAAAATTACGGCCGAATTGATGCCGACGTTTTCAATCACTTAAAGGTCACAATATGAAAAATGCCATTCTCATCACCGGTGCTGGCACTGGTATCGGTCGCGCCATGGCGATGACTCTTGCTCAGAAATTACCAGAGTCCACACTCATCTTGGCAGGAAGAAATCTCCCCAATCTTGAAAAAACAAAGAGTACCATCACAACAAATTCAATCTGCGTCTCGATGGATGTCACCGACATCAAAAGTATTCAAGACGCGAAAAAACAAATCACAGAGAAAGGTCTTAGTTTAAGTGCCCTCATCATGAACGCCGGTGTTGGTGGAGAAAATTCTTACGGCAATGATGATCGTTGGGACGATATTATTGCTACTAATCTCACCGGCCCCTATCAAGTCACGCAAGAGTTTCTTCCTCTGTTGCGTGCCAATAAATCACCTTACAAAAACATTGTTTTCACTTCATCTATTTTGGCGCGTTTAGGTGTGCCTCGCTACAGTGCATACTGTGCATCTAAAGCAGGAGTCCTCGGATTAATGCGCTCACTTGCTGCCGAACTCGCCAGCGAAAAAATTCTCGTCAATGCCATTTGCCCAGGCTGGGTGGATACCGATATGGCCCAACAAGGTCTTAAAGGAATTGCTGAAGGAATGGGTAAATCACTGGCCGATACCACCCGCGAACAAATGAGCATGGTTCCGTTGCAAAAAATGAGTCGTCCTGAAGAGATCGCCGAGTTGGTCTATTTCCTCGTCGGTGGGGTGCAAACCTCAATCACCGGCCAAAGCTTAGATATAAACAATGGCGCCTTGATGCTCTAGCAGGCAACCCCTGGAAAATTCATCACATTGAAGTGCTCCCTTTTTACCTGTTCCCTAGGAACCAGTGGAATTATGGGGTAACATCTCCCACCTATGAAATGGCTTTTAGGTCTGCTGCTTTGGTCGAATGCTGTCGCCTTTGCACAACCCCTAACCACTAACACTCCTTATGATCTCACCTCGACACTAGGTGCGCCGATCAGCGTACCGGTACGTTTCGATCTCACCGGCCGCGTCTCATTTAAATTCTCTGCTGATGCCGCCACTTCTTTTCCACTGCAATTTCACGGCGCCTGGGAGTGGCAGCGCTACGAGTTTATTCCCGCTGTCTATGGCATGAACGAAGATTGGGTGGAAGCACCTAGTGATATGTTGCGCTTACAAGTGAAGCGTCACCGCATCGAAGGCGGTGCTGGTATTGGTAGCGCAGTCAAACTACTTTCCGAAACACTCGGTTTGGCCGTCGCACTTGTGCCGTACAAAGGCGCGAGCTTTGAAACGCGTGCTTTTAAAAAACCTACTCGTGGATGGTACTCACTCCCGCTCGAGCGTAACGATTGGGAGGAATGGTCAGTCGGCGAGGGCCGTGATTACCAAGTTTATGGTGGCATCACGTTCTCTGTCGGTGCCGCATTTTATGGCGTTTCACTGGCGCAAGCTCAAGCGACTAAACAATCGCGCTGGTTTCTCTCGCTGGATAAAGTCTCGGATCAATACATGCGCTTGCGCATTCGAATGGATAACTGGAAAAAAGTTGGGACGACAATTGGTCCCCTCGTTGCGAGTTGGGAAGCGGCGCTTTTAAAATACTTTGATCATGAGCGCTCGTACTTAGTGGATATGCATAACCCTGAGGCCTACGCTGCCGTCTTGGCACTTTTCAAGGGTCGCTTAGATGAGTTGCAAACCGCCTCTGCGGTTCAAGAAGAAGAGTCAGAGCGCATGTGGCAGGGGACTTATCACGCGCGCTATTTAGGCATTCCTTTCATTTACGGTCAGAGCACAGCACGTGTTCGTTTAGAAGGTTTTGAGATTGCCGGCAGTGAGCGCCAGTTAGGAATTCTCAACATTCAAGTAACCAACAAAGGTGTGCTACGTGAAGCCGATCCGCAGATATGGACAGTCGTGCATGACGTGCAAGACGAGATGATTTACTTTCTGGGCCTCTCGCAATCGCTTGAGAAGGGAA
>JBIKNE010000113.1:0-6643 GCA_044358855.1 Bacteriovoracaceae bacterium
ATGATGGAATCTAAGCCTCACGGCATGAACTGATTCCACCAAGGAGTGAGCGTTGCAAAGCGACGTCCTCGATATTGTTGCGTCTTATCCAAAATTGGCCCATAGACTCCAGGAGCGTCCGCAAGAACGGGCGCGTATGGAGAAAATTGTCGCTGAAATCAACGGAGACTTTTCACCTGCTGTGGTGAAAACACTCTCAAGTGTCATCGAAGCCACTTTTTTAAAACTCTACGATGGTATCAATCTCGATTTACCTAATGGCACCGATCTCGCCAAACTCAGAGAAACTCATCACATCGTATTGGTTCCTAATCACCAATCTCACGCCGATTACGTGGCACTGACTTACACTCTGTGGAAAAACTTTGAGCTGCCGGTTTATGTCGCCGGTGGAATTAATCTTAATATTTTTCCCATCGGCCCGATGTTTAGGAAGGCCGGCGCATTTTTTATTCGCCGCTCGTTTAATGCCGATATCCTCTATAAAACCACCTTTGAAGCTTATGTTTACTATCTCTTGAAGAAAAATTTCATTGTGGAGTTTTTCTTTGAAGGTGGCCGTACACGTACCGGTAAATTAATGAAGCCGCGCTACGGTTTGTTTCAAATGCTCTTGGAAGCTCATGGGCAGATGGTTGATTCAAAACCCTTGATGTTTATTCCGGTTGCTCTGGCCCATGAATATATTCCAGAGGCGAAAGCTCACGCCAGAGAGCTAGGTGGTGGCAAAAAAGAAGCCGAAAAAACGACCCAACTCTTTAAGCTCTTCAAACTTTTCAACAAACGCCTTGGTACCATTCACGTGCGTTTTGGAGAGGGGATTGAAGTTCCTGGTTATGTCGGTGAAATCAAGCGTGCCACGCAAGAGTTGGCGTTTGAGTGCTTCAAAGCAGTCGGCCGTGGCATGCCGGTCACACCGTCATCGCTCCTCGCAATGGTGATGCTGGATGAGCCCAGTGGTGCTCTCACTTGGCGCCAAATTGAAGAGAAGGCCCATGATGTCATCGATTATTGTGTGCGTTTGCATATTCCAGTAACACCGTCTCTGCGTGATGGAAAATTAAACGATTCCCTTCGTTCGGCGCTCGACATGTTTATCGGAAATAAAAAAATTGATCTGATTAAACGTGAAAAACTCAATCAAGTTTTCTATGCCGTCAAAAGTGAAGCACGAGTCGAAGTGCTGTTTCATAAAAATATGATTCTGCATCACTTCTTGGTGCCGGGCTTTATTAATGCCGTGTGGTTTAAGATCTTCAGTGGTGAAATCAAAACCTCGATGCAGCTGACGCGCTTTTTGCAACAGCAGCGTAATGAGTTGAAGTATGACTTCTATCTTCCGAGCGTGAAGGAAATGATTCTGCATGCCCGCGATGTGGTCGGTTATGCCGTCGGACGTCCGCTGCACGCACTCGATGAAGCACTCGCTTTTAGTCCTAATGACCTCTACCTTTTGGCGAGTAAAGTCCGTCATTTCTCAACAGCTTTTAGCTATCTCTATGAGGCCTACTATCTGTCGGCTATTGGCCTTAAATATCTTTCTAAAGAAACTTTCAATATGGAGCGCTTCCTCCAGGTCACTCACGAATTATTCGGCTTAGAGCTCGAACACGGGCGTGTGGTGAAATATCCGGAGTCCTATTCCGTTCCGATCATCAAAGACACCTTGGATTACATGCAAAGTGAGCAAGTTTTGGCGCGAATTGAAGGTGGCAAGTTCCGCGTCACAGATGTCGCCAAGGTTGATGCGCTGATTGAGAAGTTTTTGCGGGATTTGAATGACCAGGTAGCGATTAACTTAAAGTTTAATCGTACTTCGACACCCCAAACTAAGGGGTAAGTCTGAATCTCAGTACTTGCCGACCATCTGAAGAAGAAGGTAAGTTAGCTCGTCTAAGTATTAATTTTAGCCCCGATTATGGAGGTGGGTTATAAGCGAAAAGATCCAAGAGCCACGCGTCAATGAGAAGATCCGTGCCCATGAAATTCGTCTAATTGGTGACGATGGAAAACAGTACGGAGTAGTGACGTTGGCCCAAGCTCGTTTGATTGCTGAAAATGAGCAGCTCGACTTGATTGAGATTGCACCTACAGCAGCTCCACCGGTCGTAAAGTTGATGGACTACGGTAAATACAAATACCAAATCCAGAAAAAAGCCTCTGAAGCTAAAAAGAAACAAGTTGTAATCGAAGTTAAAGAAATGAAGTTTCGCCCAGGTATCGATAAACACGATCTTGAAGTGAAAATGAATCAGATTTGCAAGTTTTTGGAGCACGGCGACAAAGTTAAGTTGCTGATGCAATTCCGCGGTCGTGAGATGGCCCATAAAGAGATCGGTCTAGGTAAATTTGATGAAATCATCAAGTTGATCCAGGACAAGACTGATGCTTTGGTTGAGGCGACTCCCAAAATGCTTGGCAACCGTTGCCATGCGATGGTGGCCCCAGGAAAGAAGGGAAAATAATCTTTCCCTCCCGTTTTTGACATGTTAGATTGGCGCACTCTGAATTTGAGTGTTTTAGAATTTTTTCCCGTTTGAGGAGCTAAGTTTTATGTCTAAAAAAATGAAAACCAAGCGTGCCGCTGCAAAGCGCTTCAAAGTCACAGCTACTGGTAAAATTAAGTATAAGAAGTCGCATCTTCGTCACTTGTTGAGCAACAAATCGAAGTCAGCGAAGAAAGATAAGAACGAGCCAGGATATGTTAATCCTGCCGATTATCACAACGCTATCAGCTGTATCCCATACCTACGCTAGTCGCAGGTTAAAACCATCAAGAGTAGCGAACTAGGGTCAAGTGACGAGAGTCCCCCTACGAGTGAAGAAGGAGTTATGTATGTCACGTGTAAAAAGAGGTTTTAAAGCGCGCCAACGCCGCAATAAAATTCTCAAATTGGCCAAAGGTTTTCACTTTGACCGTCGTACTAAGTATAAGCACGCTTCAGAGACAGTTCGTCGCGCGCTTCACTATGCTTACAAGGCCCGCCGCCTCTTGAAGCGCGATATGCGCCGCTTGTGGGTTGTGCGTATCAACGCTGCTGTTCGCCCTCTAGGAATGTCTTACTCGCGCTTGATCGGCGCTCTTAAGACGAAGAATGTTGTTATCAATCGCAAAATGCTCTCTGAGCTTGCGATCCGTGATTTCAACGCTTTCAAAGCAGTGGTTGATTCAGTTAAATAGTCGAAATTCTTTAAAAAAAGAGCCCCAATCCTCGTGAAAACGCAGGGTTGGGGCTTTTTTTTTGCTGGTGCGCAAGAAGGTTGTCTGCTAACCTGTTAATATTAGTGCTTTTTTAAAGCAAGCTTTTGAAATCTCATGGAGGACTTTCAATGAGCATGACCAAGGCCGACATTGTCGAGCGCATTTACAAAGAAGCTGGTTTCTCTAAGAAGGAAGCAGCGGAGTTAGTCGATTTGGTTTTCAAAGTCATCAAAGAGACTTTGGCCAAAGGCGAGAAGGTGAAAATTTCTGGTTTCGGAAATTTCTCTATTCGCGACAAAGCGACACGCGTGGGACGTAACCCACAAACCGGTGAAGCGATGACGATTTCTGCTCGTCGTGTGCTCACATTCAAGCCCTCGCAAATTCTCAAAGAGGACATCACCGATCGCTATTCGCATCGTCTTGATGACAAAGGTAATGAGAATGCCAATCTTCCTGCTAAGGAAGGTAAGCCGCGTGCCTTGAGTTCATTCCTTGCTGGCATTGAAGAGCCAGATTCGGATGACGATGATGATTTTGAGGACGACGAGTAATGACTGGAATGGAAGCCCCCATGTCCATTCCACATAAGTCGGCGTTCAAGTTTGGCGAATTACCAAGCATCACAGGGGTTAAGCCCTATGTGCTGCGATTTTGGGAAACAGAGTTTGATGACATCCGCCCGGTCCTCGGTGAGGACGGGCAGAAAGTCTATTCACGAGTCGATGTCGAAACTATTCTAAAAATAAAAGCGCTGCTATTTGAAAATAAACTCTCGCTCCTCGAGGCGAAGAGCGCCATCAAAGATCCTCATTTCGGAAAGACAGTAGAAGTTGAGCCGATGGTGAGTGGTGTAATGGCGATTGAAACATTGATGGAAGCACTGACTTTCGTCAAATCAGTTAAGCACAAATACCGCTGGTAAGCAGTTTCACTAAGGCCGCTTTCTCAGTCGGCAAATGGATACTCCATTTATTTTGATTCTCAATTAATCCCTTCGCAGATTTCTTTAAGAACGCTTCTAAGAATTTACGTGTCTCAGGAAGTTTTTCTTGCTCGAGAATTTCCAGGACATGCGTGAGTCGAAGACGTACTTCATGAGGTGCTTGCAAGAACGGATTCACCGCTTTCTCATGATCTGAAAGAATATCGGCGCACAGATCATCGAGATCATCCAGCAATTGAAAGGCCAGCCCGATAGAATTTCCCAGTGAGAGAAAACGTTTCAAATCTTTGAGATTAAATTTCGGGTTTGAAAGCGCTAGTGCACCCGTGGTGGCTATTTGCATGAGCCTGGCGGTTTTGAGTTCATGCATACGCATCAAGAGGTGCGCGTTTTTATTTCCTTCATGGCCCAGAT
Organism: Bacteriovoracaceae bacterium; assembly: GCA_044358855.1. GTDB lineage: Bacteria > Bdellovibrionota > Bacteriovoracia > Bacteriovoracales > Bacteriovoracaceae > UBA6144. The sequence continues at coordinate 4,563 of JBIKNE010000113.1, forward strand.
CAATCCACTGGCCCAGAATCAAACCTTTGGCACCTGTTGCCCAATGAAAAAGTCTGCGTATGAAAGGAGCAGCTGATGTTTGAAGTTTTTCTAATTCAGCATAAGAGAGTGCAAGAAGAACATCACCGGTGAGAAGTGCCTGCCACTGGCCAAAGGCGACATGAGTGGTGGGCTTTCCTCGGCGAGTAAGGTCATTATCCATGCATGGCATATCATCGTGAACTAAAGTATAGGCATGATGAATCTCAAGAGCGCATCCCAAAGTGAGTATATCTTTTTGGGAAGTAACTTTTAGATCCGCGCACACTGCTTCGAGTAGGCGAGGACGAAAGAGTTTTCCTGGTGGCATGACCGCATAGTCCATCGCCATGTAGATGCCCGGATGTTGCACATGTCGCTTGAGGGTTTGGGTGAGGTGAGTTTCAAAATTGAGCATTACGGCTGTGGACGTGGATTACCGAGCGTCCCTCCGAGATTGATCTGATAGAAGCCATCTTTTTGTGGGAACTGCGGCAACATAAGGTTCAAAATAGGAAAGGCATTCATAAATTCGGGAGAAAGTGCCGCTTCGCCTTTGATATTGATGGGTGAGAAAGCGACTGCACCTGAAGCCAGATCAATGGTACCGGAAAATTTACCACGAATAGGAGCATCCATTTTTCCAATGACAAATTCACGGAGCATTAATTTACGTGGGCCTTCTGATTCAAGCTTGAGCAGAAGATTTCCAATCGCAAGACGAGGAATTTTGATATCACTCAAGGTTTGTGGCAGTACTTCCATATTTTGTGACTCAACCAAGATTTTCATCTCTTGAATCTGCTGACCGCCCATCGCGACCTTAGTATTCAAGCTCACATTGCCTTCCATCTTAGGAATTGATCCCAACACTTCTGAGAGCGCCTGAATGGGGAAGTTCTCTTCCTGAATATTAAAGACCTGTGAATTGATTCCTGCTGCGTATTTGACGGCCAGTGGTGTGCCTTTCAAATCCATCGACATCTTGAGAGCAACACCCAAAGGAGCAAAGCTTGGTCCTTGAAAATGCAGCGCCATTTGGCGCATCTTCAGTGGCTTAGCGCCACCAAAGCAGCTGCCAGGAAGATTGACATCAGTGAGTACAACTTTCGGGAGAAAGAGTTCAAAGTGAAGACTTTCAAAATTCATGCGACAGCCTGGTACCTTGGCGATTTGTGCACGAACGAGGGACTCAATTTGTTTTTCTAAAGGAAAGTTGGCAAGAAAAGCAAAAATGAAAGCGAAAATGAGGGCGGCAGTTAAAAGCAGCTTGTGGATTCCAGTCGCGTAATTGACTTGATCAAGACTGCGAATATCACTTGAGATCGCCATTATTCCTCGTCTGCTAACTGAGTTTCACCGAAGTGGACTCCGTGAAAGCTGCCATCTAATAGATTAGTTTCATTGTTGCGCTTGATTTGGACTGCTGAAATACGAAAGCGCTCTCGTTGAAGAAGAGTTGTGAGAAGACCCATCAATTGCTCAGTGGAGACTCCATCGAACTTAAAATCGGCTTCTGATCGCGTAAGAAGGGGAGAGACTACATCGGTGGTAAAGCCATTAATACGAATTTTAGCGAGATCAACACCGATGGAGGAGAGTGCTGAAGAGAGGCGGCCATTCAATTCATCTTGCGAGGTAAAAGCAGTCGGAGCAGCGATGCTACTGGAGAGACCACCGACCTCGCTATTTTGGGTAATGATTTGTTGCATGCGCTCGACGAGCGCAATTCGACTATTGAGTTCATTTTCAATGGCGCTATTTTGCCACCACATCACTACGACAAGCATGAAAGGGATGAGAAAAGTCGATATCAGCAAAACCCACTTAAAGAGTTTTTGGCTTTCATCTTCTAGACTGCCGTAAAAATCTAATATCTTGGCATGGCCAGGTGTCTTTCTGAACTCATCAAGCTGCGTAAAGATATAAGTATCAAGTCGTTTGATGAGTGGAATTTTTTCTTCCATTATTCAACCCCTGACAAGGTGAGCTCTTTCTTTTCGGTATTCACGTTGATCTGTAGATCACGCAGACTGAGACTATTGAGCTTTGTTTGCAAAAGA